>CAZHKJ010000053.1:2922-7982 GCA_964533115.1 uncultured Candidatus Peribacteria bacterium
TTTTGACCTTTACCCTAGCACCAAAGCTTTATATGAAACAGCTCAAGATCTTAGGATGAAGTGGGCGGAGCACTTATGAAGAGGGTGGAGCAATAAATCGGATGCGATAAGCTCAATATTGGAGAGCTAGACTCTCCTAGTCTCATCTGCTACTTTAGAGCGACATAAACCATTTTATGAAAAAATTCTTACTCTTAGTCCTAAGCTCTGCCCTATTTTTATCTGCTTGCGGGGCGCCCGAAGGCATTTCTGTTAAGATCGATGTTCCGGCGCAAGTAAAGGTGGATGAGTCTTTTGATCTTGTCGTAAACATCATGAATGAATCTGATGAATCTCAAGAGTTGAACAGTATTGACATAGGCCACGACTATTTAAAGGGGGTTCTGTTAGAGTCTTCGGATCCGAATTATACCGAAAGCTGGGATTTTGACCTGCTGGGTTTCATGAGTTATGACTACGTTACGGAGCTAGCAGCAGGGGAAACTTTGCAAGTCACTTACACCATGAAAGCGATAAGCGCAGGGGATTATAGCGACAGTTTGGATGTCTGTTTTAATACAGTGTCAGATTGTCTTTACAATACTATTCGTACCATCGTGGAAGTGGAGTAAGAAAATCCTAGCTTCTTAGGATTTTCTCCATAGGCTTACCTTTCGACAGCTCATCGATCATTTTATCGAGATAGCGAATTTTTTGCATGAGCTTATCTTCAATTTCCTCTACACGCCAACCACAAATCAAACCCGTAATTTTTGACGCATTCGGATGAAGCTGCGCTTCTTCAAAAAACCCTTTAAAGTCAATATTTTTAGCAATTTGCTCCTCCAGTTTTTCTTGACTGTATCCGGTCAACCAGCAAATGATGGTATCCACTTCCTCCTTTGAGCGGCCTTTCTTTTCAGCTTTCTTAACATAAAGAGGATAAACGCTGGCAAAAGAAATAGTAAATATTCTTGGGGTATCCATCTCAATGTTTATTAGCTTTCAGAAGGCCACTATACTCCTTTCTTTCTTGCCAGAGGAGGATGAGATTGAGAATCAAAAGAACGTTAGCCATGATAGAACTGGCAGTGAATAAGCCTCCATCCAAAAAAAGGTGGAAGCCCACAATATTGACGGTGATAGGAAAAATAAGCAATGCAGCCAGTGCCACCCGCTTGGACCAAAGACACACAATGGCAAGCGCAAAAACAATCGCCTCAATAAACATGATGTATTTGCCCGCCATCAGCATCGCAATAAATTCATAGGCCTCCGGCGTCTGATACATTTCCGGAGTAGGAGGAGGGAAGACACCCGCCACCCCGAGAATAGGCATGAAAAGAATCAGACTTAAAACGAGCTTGAGAATCACATCGAAAGCTTTTTTCATGGTGGGTGGTGGGATTTAAATAAAAGCGTGGAAACTGTAGCACAAATCTTGATTTTCTAAGCGCGCTGGACTTGACATGTATTCAAAGAAGCTATATATCACGCTATACTAAGCAACGGTTAGCTAGTAACCTCCCCCTTTAACTCTAAAATGACCCTAACAGCTCACGAATATCATAATCTAGCCGATGCCCTCGAACCGTTTCGAGCTAGAATTGAAAATTGCCGATCAAGGCGAGAATTTGATGAAATCATGGAGGAAGTACGTAGCAAAACCGAAGGAGTGATACCTCAAATTGTAAAATGCGGGCTGATCGTTCCAGTCACAAGAGATGGAAAGCTCATACTCTTGGAAAGAAGTGCCGGATGTTCTTATATGCCCAATGCACTCTGTTATCCGGGTGGACAAAAAGATCGTGGAAGAGAAACCTCTTATGAAACGGCAATTCGGGAAGCAGAAGAAGAAATGGGGATTCAATTATCGAGGGGAAATCTATTAGGGACTCGTGAACGGATCAATGCTGTAAGAGTGGATGGCGCTAATGTTCCCGAGGGGAGGAGGGCCATAAGAATTTATGACATTTGGGCCTTCGATGGTGTTTTGCCCATGAATAGCGAGGAATTGAGTGAGCATATAAAATTTAATCCAAATAATGGTTTTTATGAGCATCAGGCTTACTGGATGGTGGGTAGAGGAGCACCCCAGGGAATAAGAGTACCGTTTGACTTTCAAAAACAAGCTTTTGGAGAAAGAGAACTCATGAATTTGCCGGATCCAGAGACAATGGGACGATTCACAGGACGCAGATTGAGAGAATGGACTCAAGCTTTGGGTGAGCCAGCTCCGTGGCATTGGCCTCTTTCTAGCCCAAAAAATATACCAGTAGGCCCGGAGCATCCGGGTAGCTTTGGGGCGGTAAGAAAGTATGATGTCCATACAGGGGTGGATTTATACTCCACAGATGGAGCGCCTGTTTTTGCGGTAGAGGTTGGAAAAGTAGTGAATATAGAAATATTTACAGGCCCCAGAGTCAAGACTCCTTGGTGGCATGAAACTTACGCCGTCTTGGTTGAAGGGCCGAGTGGGGTAGTGCTTTATGGAGAGCTGTATCGCCCAAAAAATCTAAAAATAGGGCAAAGGGTAGAAGCAGGGCAACCCATTGGAAAGGTTAAGCAAGTATTAAAGACGGATAAAGGGAGAAATCCTCTAGCCATGCTTCATCTTGAGCTGAATGAGCTGGGGGTACCATGTGCCGTTGAAGTATGGGAAAAGGAGGGGGAAAAGCCATGCCATTTATTGGACCCCACACAAAATCTTCTTACTGCATCAACTGCTCACTTAAATTCTTGATACTGGCTTCCAAGGCATTTTGGACCTGATCCATGTATTCCGCAGGCACCATTTCCAGAGGGAGTTCCTCTAAGGGTAAATATTGAAGAGGATCGGTACGAATGCCATCCTGCCAAACTTCAAAATGAAGGTGAGGGCCCGTTGTTCTTGCTCCCGCCCCAATGCTGTTAGGAGCTCCTCCGCTGTATCCCAGCAGCTGGCCACGAACCACATAATCGCCAATCGCTACTGCGGGAGTGGAAATATGCCCATACAGCGTAGTGACTCCTTTGCGATGCGCAACCGTGATGTAAGCGTAGCGTGTGGAAGCGGGATCATAGACCACGCTCTGAATCACGCCATCCGCCGGAGCATAAATAGAAGTGCCTTGTTTCACACGAATGTCTACGGCGTAATGATCGACTCCAAAAGTAGCCTGGTAACCAGAGTCGTGAAAGAAGGCGGAAACGCCGCCCGAAGGAGACACAGGCCAGTCCAAATTTAAGAACTCAGAAGCTTCATCAGCACTGTACTGTTCCGCCATTTCACTTTGGATTTGAGCCAAACTTGTTTTTTGATCTTCCGAAAGTAAGGCGCCGGACTCCATTAAACTTTTTTCAAGTAGTTCAATATTGCTTTGATAGATGCGAATTTCGCTGACTAAATCTTCATGATGCTGATCCGCTGAACCCAGCATGGCTTCTAAAATACTTTTTTCTGATAAAGTTTCATTCAAAATTTCCTGTTGATGATTGCGCTCACCTTGAAGGGCTAAGGTTTCCTGAGAAAGTTTAAGATCAAGCTCTTCAAGTTCAATTTGTTTTTGACGGAGTTCGCTCCACTTCTCAGCCAAATCACTGGAAAGCTGAGTGACGGCATCCATGTGAAGCTGCGTTTCTTCCCGAATCATGTTTAAATAAGTCATTTCTTGCAAGGTTTGAGAAACAGAGTGATCACTCGCGAGCACTTTAATGGGATCTAAATCGCTATCCATGTAATAGACGTGCCGTTTTAAATACAAAAACGCCATCAGCTCCTTAACGATTTCTTTTTCATGATCGAGTTGATCTTCAAGTTCTAGGATTTCAACCTGAATCCGCGCGACTTCTAACTTGCTTTCTTCTTTTTGAGTTTTAACATTCAGCGTTTGACGATCCACATCCGCAATCTGTTCATCTAAATTCTTTAAAATTAAGTTCAGATCGAGAATGCTCTGCTCCGCTTCCGCTAAATTTTTTTCAGCTATTTCCAGATTTTCCTGAAGAAGAGTGTAGCGATATTGGATTTGTGCCACTTTTTGCTTCAATTGAATCAATAAAGTGCTTTGCTCCACTAAATGATTCATTTCATCGGCCGAAACGGTATCGTCCGCTTCTGCACGCACAAGCGGAGCAAACAGAGTAGCAAGAAGAACAAGAATCCCAATGGCAGCTAAAATTTTTTTCATGGAGAATAAATCTCCTCATTATAGCATTATTCCAGATATTTCTCAATAATTTTAAGGTTAGCCGCGGGAAAAGGGAGAGAAGAAAGCAGCGAGGCTTTAATCCAGCGATATTCAGTTGCGCCGTTTAGCTGAACTTCTCCCGGAATCGTTTCGGCAATAAAGCAATGTAAATCAACCTGATATTTGGTGTAAGCATGCTGAAGCGACATGAAAGGCCGAATCTTATGGATAAGAAGACCCGTTTCTTCCAAGATTTCTCGACTTAAAGCGGTTTCCAAATCTTCCCCTTTTTCCACTTTTCCTCCTGGGAATTCCCATAAGCCGGCCATCAAGCCCTTGTCGGCACGTTTCTGCACATAAACCTTTCCATCTTTCTCTAATAGAGCGATCACTACCTGAATAGGGATTTTACTTGTACGAGAAGCCTTTAAAGGAAGAAGCGACACGGTATTCCTTTGAAAGGCTTTACATTCTTTTTGCACAGGGCAATCCGAGCAGCGGGGATTTTTAGGGGTACAGATCAATGCCCCCAGCTCCATAAGAGCTTGATTGAAAAAACGAGCTTCTCCCTTGGGCAAAAGAGTTTCGGAACGCTTCCAAAAATAGTCCATATTCTTCTTCGGATCTTCTCGAAAATCATCTAAACGAGAAATCACCCTCACTACATTGCCATCTACCGCAGGCCTATCTTCTTGAAAAGCAATGCTGGAAATTGCTCCAGCCGTATAAGGCCCAATACCGGGCAAGGCTAAAATCTCTTCATAGGATTTTGGAAAAACTCCGCCATGCTCAATCATGATTTTTTGAGCCGCTTTTTGAAGATTGAGGGCTCGAGAGTAGTAGCCTAGTCCTTCCCAGAGTTTAAGGATTTTTTCTTGGGCAATCAAGCACCAAGCCATCCAAGAATAGCTG
>CAZHKJ010000054.1:0-7936 GCA_964533115.1 uncultured Candidatus Peribacteria bacterium
GTCTTCACACGAGAGAATACAAACAGGTAATAGAGAAACTAAAAGGCGCTAGGCTAAGAGCCAATTTAACTCAAGTTGAAGTCGCCGAGAGGCTTGAAAAGCCTCAATCATACATTTCAAAGATTGAAAACGGTCAAAGAAGACTGGATGTACTTGAACTGAAACAGTTAGCGAAACTCTATAAAGTGACGTTAGATGACTTGATGTGATTATCCTGTTTTAGGATTTTAAAAGCCCCTTTGATCTGTTATCATTAACATATGAGTAAACAGCCTAAAACAATTCGACAGAAAAAGTTCTTCGGAAATGTGATGACCGCTAAGTCCTTTGCTGAAGCAGCTCGTTTAGCAGGTTATAGCCCAAAATCTGCAAGAGTTTCTGCTTACAAAAATATATCAAAATATAACGATTTCTTCATCAACCTTTTTCAGGAATCAGGAATTGACCTCGATACTTTGAGCCAAAGTTTGAAACGAGGTTTAGAGTCCGAGGATGAAGCCATGCGTTTCAAATATCTAAAACTAGCCCTAGAGTTGGTAGAGAAGGTTTTAAAGCAAGAGGATAGCGAAATTGTGCGACTTCCTCGCCTTGATAGCGATGAAGAAGGGGTTGAAGAGCAAAATGCTTACATGGAGGATCTAGAACGTCTAGAGAAACGAATTTACCGCTAAACTATGGATGGATCGGAGGACAAAAGAAAAAATTTCCTTATCGAAGCCCTAACAAATATCATACCTCCTCTTCTACTGAAGAGGAGGTATCAAATTTTAGGTATGTGATTTATGCGAGAAGGTCCAACTCAGAAAGCTCAGAAAAACAGGAGTTTTCCTTACCAGATCAAATAGCGAAATGTAGAGAATATGCAGATCGGAAGGGCTTGAAAGTGGTAGGTGTAGTCTCAGAATCGGAGTCAGCAAAAGATCCTGACATAAGGCCAAAATTCAGAGAGATGCTAGAGAATATTAAAGCCGGAAAATACGAAGGAATCATTTCATGGCATCCGAACAGGCTCTCGAGAAACATGAAAGAAGCAGGTGAAATCATTGATCTATTGGACAAGTTTGTTATCAAGTCATTGCAGTTTCCAGAGATGCACTTTGAGAACAATGAGAACGGGAAAATGCTTCTTGGAATTTTCTTTGTCATGTCTAAACAATACTCTGATCACTTACATGCCGTGGTCAAAAGAGGAAACGAAATGCGCCTCAGGGAAGGGAAGTGGATTGGAAAGCCCAAACATGGCTACATCAAGGACGTGAACCAATATTTGAGACCTGACGGCGAAAACTTCAATCTAATCAAGAAAGCATGGTTTATGAGAATGGAAAAAGTAGGCTTTAACGAAATCGCAAAGTTTTTAAACGATAATGGTTATAAAAAATCTCAAAAATATGGAGATCCGCATATTCCTTTCGAATGGAACAAACAAAGGCTTTCAGACCTGTTTAAAGACCCTATCTATGCAGGGGTTGGAGTGTATGGAGAAGAAATCATAAGTCTTGAGGAATTGTTTGATTTTACTCCCATGATTTCAGCGGACGAGTTCCTTAATCTGAATAACATTTCGAGCTTAAAGAAGCTGGTCCACTCAAAATTTGTAGCTCCAAGAGGAAAAGTAAAAGCAAACTTCTTGAACGGCATGATAACTTGCGATCACTGCAAGGAATCTTTCAGTGCTGGGCTAACCTCTAAGGAAACTTCAGAGGGGAAAGTGAACTACTTTTATTTTCGTTGTGAAACGCCACGTTGCACGATGAAAAATAAATCTATTAGAGGGCATGTTATTGCCGATTTTGTTTATAAGTTTTTAGATGAACATCCATTCGGACATGAAGAAGGTTACAAAGTTTACAGAGAAGAAATGAAGGCACTGAATAAGCAAAAATTGAAGGAACTGGATTCGGAATTGCGCAGTGTTAAAATTCAGTTGAGTCAGACCGAAAAGAGGATCGAGGAAACGAAGGATTTTCTTCGAGTTGAGAAAGATGACATCGTAAAAAGGATGTTTAGTGATGATTTAAAGAAGTACGAAAAAGACACCATTGCTCTCCAAGGACGGATTAAAAAAGCAAAAGAAGAGATGGCGAACCAAAAAGATGGCATTTTGACTTATGAAGAGTTCCTCGAACTTTTCAAGGATTTTGGCTTTTTCTTGAGAGATATTGAGGTTTTAGAAGACAAAGATTTTTTCATTCGGAAAATCTTCTCGAACTTCGCGCTCAGGGGTAAAGAAATGGCTTCCTTCAGTTTAAACAAGCCATTCGATACCTTGTTCAAATGTGAGGAAGTCCTAAATGGTAGCGAACACAGGAATGGTTACTTCCTCATTACGATCCGTGCGACACTGAAAAGGCCGAGTGAGTTTCAGGGCTATAGTACGTTTGAGTTATGGGAAACCCCACTCAATCAGGAAAGGCAGGATGTATGTCCTGCCTCCCCCGTCTGTCAGTAAGCTCTTTTTATTTCAACCAGCCCTTCATCATTTCGATCTCAGCACTTTGCGCATCAATGATCGCGTCTGCCATGTCGAGCAGCTCAGGTCGCTCGGTAATCATTTGGATCTCATACGCCATCATGATTGCCATTTGGTGATGTTCGATCATTCCTTCAATGAAGGCTTGGTCGAGTGCTTCACCTTCTAGGCTTGAAAGATCAGGCATCATCTCTTCATAGTCATCGCTGGCCTTGAAGTCTGCTCCAAACCATTCCTCACCCCAAGTTTCCATTTGAGCAATTTCGGCCGTTTGTGCATCCACGATATCCTGTGCCAATTCCTTCAGTTCTGCGTTCTCTGACTTGGCTAGGATCACCTCAGCGGTATCTATAGCCTCTTGATGATGCGGAATCATCATAGCGACAAAGTCTTCGTCACTTTGAACCATCATGCTGCCCATGTCGTGACCCATTGCCGAATGATCCATGCCTCCCATGGAATCCTCATCCATCATCGAAGAGTCCTCGTCGTTTCGATCGTCGTCACGGTCGGTGGTTTCGCAAGCTGTTAAAGACAGCGTGAGCGCAAGAACAGAAGAGAGCAAAATAAAGTTTTTCATAGAGTTTAAGGTTTTAATAATTAAGTTTAGACCAAGTTTCGCCGCCATCCGTGCTCTTATAAAGCAGGTTAGCCTTGGTTATAAGGTAGAGGAGTGAAGAGTCACTGGGAGCGTAGGCTATGAATGTTGGATAGTCCTGTGTAAATTCACTAGGAATTGAAGCCCAGCTTGCTCCACCATCATTGCTCTTTGCAAGTCCAAGGCTGTCCGAAAAAGAGAGCATATGGCTTGGATCACTAGGGTTTACCGTAAAGGCTACCACAATGCTTCCTGAAAGATCTTCGGAAAGCACAGACCAAGTTTCTCCCTTATCTTTGCTCACCAGCTGTCCACTCATTGTTGCCGCATATAAAGCACCTTCTTGAGAAGAGCTAGCGTTTAGGGCAATCACATCTTTAAGACCTGAATCGAGTACACTCCAGTTGCTGCCGCCATCCGTGCTTCTCTGCAAAGTACCATGATACCAGCCATAGATTAGGTCCGAGTTTTGAGAGCTGACCGCAAGAGAATGGAAATCTACTGGTCCATCAATCCCATCAGATATTTTTTCCCATGTCGTTCCACCATCCGTGCTTTTTTGAAATCCAATGTTCCCACCGCTGCTCGGATGTCCACTACTGTAAAAAGTCTTCGGGTATTTAAGATCGACCGTAAAACCCATCAAATCATCTTGGCTCTCTCCGAGTCTGTATAAACCTTCATTTTCTAAAACCAAGAGGCCTTGATGCGTGGCAATGTACACCTTGTTTGGATCAAGCAAATCAACCGATAAACCGTGAGGATGAGAAATAGAGTCCACAGGCTTAAGGGAAGTCTCTTCAAAAGACCCTTCCCACACACTAACTCCATTAGGAGCTTCGCCCACGGGGATGGTACGCGTTATGGCTCCTGTCTCGATATCAATAACAGAGAGATCACCACTCACTAGGTTTGTTACATATGCTTCTTTACCGTCTGAGGAAAGAGCCACGCCATGAGGTCCTTGGCCTGCTGTAATCGTTAAAACCACTTCCTTTGTCTCAAGGTCTATCTTGTAAACCTTGTCACTCGTGGGTTGGTCGAAGTAATAGCCCTGATCGGCCACAAAAGCATAGCGTGAATCAGGTGTGGGATAAACCTGAACAGGTCCTTTTGCTTCAGGCAGAGAAACAGTGCTAATTTCTTTTGTTTGAGTGTTGTACACACCCAGCTGTTTTGTAGAGTAGAGGGATGCAAAAGCATAATTTCCATCTGGCGTAACGCCTGTCTGAACGGTGACGTCACCAAAATCAACGAATTCGTAGTGGTCTGAATTCAGATCCAGCACGCCCATTCCATTAGAACCCATGAGGGCAATGTAAGCCATGTTTCCGTCGGGACTTAAACGTAGACCATGCGGCTCTGCATTTGCTGGAAGTGGGATAGTCCTTTCAAGAGAGTGGTCTTGTGCATCCACTACGAAGAGGGTATCCGTTTCTTGAGAGGGCGTGTAAGCCCATTGATTGTCAGGGCTAAGAACAACGTGAGCTAGATGTAGATCTGCTCCAAGCTCTATTGTAGAAACAATCACATCGATTTCAGTCGAGATCACAACGAGTTGGTCTTCCATTGAGCCTTCGCCATGATCCATTTCATCTTCATGCATCGTGTTGACGGTAACCCAAACCGTTGCTCCATCGGGTGCAACTTGAACGTTGTGGGGCATCCCAGGCAGTTCTATCTCTTTAATGACCGTTCCTGCTAGAGGGTCTACGATAGCGATTTTATTTTCGTTTTCTACTGCAACATAAACCTTTCTATTGAGAAAGGACTCTGCCTTCTCATTCTCTGGGGGAATGTTTTGGCAAGCGCCCAAAAGAAGTGCGGAAAGACTTAAAATAAGGAATAATTTTTTCATCATTGAAAGGCATTAAGAATAAAAGTCTCAAAGCCTTTCACTCACGCTGTATGATTCCTTTAAGTAGTCGCCGACTATGCGGCTGTATCAAGTACGGGGTGAAACGAAGCTGCTTTTGAATAAGAATAGGTCTGTAGAGCACGACCAAGAGGAAAACGGCAACAAGGGTCGGTAGAAGCAGTAGTAGCGTGCTAGGGGCGGTAGAGGTTTGCATGGGCACGAAGTCACAGCATTCATGATTCCCATGATGCATCGGCTCTTCGCTCATCCAATGACCCATGCCTATAGAAAGCAGCACGGTCAAAGCGAGCGTAAGAACGAGGAGGGAAGCGATTTTTTGTAGAAGTGTCTTCAAGGTTTATTGATGAACTTTAAGGATTTGAGATGATTAAATCATTTCACCTTTTTTCTCCAACATCATGTGGTGGATGGTGGCAAGCTGCACCCAAATTGCAATAAGGAACAAAATCCCAGTACAAAGCAAAGCATCCACTTTTGTAATTCCAAATACAAGATTATCGGCTCCGCCAATCATGGCAGCTATAAATACTACAACTCCTGTGAATCCTACTATAACACTAACAATGTGCATTGGTTTTGATAGTTTCATAAAGCTGGGTTAATTATTATTGAGATATTTATCAGGATCAGCGATGAATTGATTCTTGCAGCCCTCATTACAGAAGTAGTAGATTTTTCCTTTGTGTGCGTGTTGGAGAGTCTCTTCCGTTGGCTCAATCGTCATACCGCAAACCATGTCTTTACACATAGAGTGCGAAGTATCTTTGTTGCCGCAACATGATGAATTTTCCATATTTAAGGGTTATTTATTGGGTAAACCAGATCTTTATTCTCCGATGTACAACCTTTGTCTTAAATTTTTGATTAAACATGGAGAAAGAGATGAAAAGATAAAATTAGAGGCGAGCCTTAAATGATTTCAACCGAATAGCATTGAGAACGACCGAGATTGAAGAGAATGCCATCGCTGCCGCAGAGATAGCAGGGTTCAGAAAGCCCAAAGCGGCTACGGGTATGCCCACCATATTGTATAAAAAAGCCCAGAATAAGTTCTGTTTGATGTTCCTAAGCGTGGCTTCAGAAAGTTCCATCGCTTCTACCGCTTTCATTAGGTCTCCCTTCACCAGCACAATGTCACCGCTTTCCATCGCAATGTCCGTTCCAGTTCCCATGGCAATTCCAATGTCCGCTTGAGCGAGGGCAGGGCTGTCATTGATGCCGTCTCCAACCATCGCAACGATCTTACCTTCCTTTTGAAGTGCCTTCACTTGCGCTACTTTTTCTTCAGGCGAAACCTCTGCATGCACTTCATCAATGCCCACTTGTTTTGCAATGGAATGAGCCACGTCTTCACTATCTCCCGTGAGCATAACAGTTCTCACCCCTCGTTCCCTCAATCGCTCGATGGCTGCCTTTGAACTTTCTTTCAAAGGGTCCTGTACCGCAAAGTATGCAAGCAGCTCTTTTTCGTCCGCCAGCCCGAGGATGGTGTGGCCTTTCGGTAGGTCGTTTAGGGCATCTTTGTACAGACCGCGTTCCTTCAAATGCTTCATGCTCCCTAAGGTGTAAACCTTGCCTTCATAATTCCCTTCAATCCCTTTGCCTGTGATGGCTTTTACTTTCTGGATGGCTAGAGAAGGAACTTCTTTTTGAGTACCCACAAACTTTACGATGCTTTCAGCAAGGGGATGCTCGCTTTGAGATTCAATGGCAAGAGCTAACGCTAGGTTTTCCTTCTCGTCCCCCTGAAGAGACTTCCACTGCCTCACTTCGGGTTTACCTTTCGTTAATGTCCCTGTTTTATCAAACACGATTGCATCCACTTTGTGCACGGTTTCAAGGCTCTCCATGTTCTTGAGCAAAATTCCCAAGGACGCACCCTTTCCACTGCCCACCATGATTGAAATGGGAGTTGCGAGTCCAAGGGCGCAGGGGCAGGCAATAATCAACACTGTGACCATAGACACCAGCGCCAGTGACCAGTCTTTTGTAAGTATGTACCAAACAATCAAGGTTCCAAGGGCAATCAGCATCACCGCCCACACAAAATAGCCTGATATAAGGTCCACCAGCTTTTGAATGGGAGCTTTGGACATCTGCGCCTCTTGAACGAGTTTAACGATGTGTGCGAGCAGCGTTTCTCCACCTACCTTTTCTGCCTTCATCTGGAATGGAGTATTCCCGTTCACTGTAGCACCAATCACGGAGTCTCCAACCCTTTTATCTACAGGGATGCTTTCACCTGTAACCATCGATTCATCAAGGGTAGCTTCACCGTCCACCATCACTCCATCGACAGGGATCTTCTCGCCAGGTTTTACTAAAAGGATGTCTCCCACTTTGATTTCATCCACGGGGATGTCCTGCGTTTCTTTCCCTTTGATGAGGTGAGCTACCTTTGCCGAAAGTGCCAAGAGTTTTTGAATGGCTGCACTAGCTCTTCCCTTAGCAAGCGCTTCTAAATACCGACCAAGAAGAATAAAAGTCGTAATGATGGCGGTGTCCATAAAGTACTCCTCCATCGAATCGGTAAAGAACAGGCTGTAAATCGAGTAAAGGAAAGCCGCTCCCGTTCCCAAAGCCACTAAGGTGTCCATGTTGGGTCTTCCTCGAAAAAGAGAAGGGATGCCCTTGATGAAGAACTCTTTCCCTACGAATAGAATAGCTGCTGCCAGCACGAGCATTGCATAGTGCTCAAACTCCCAATCGATAAGAAAGCTCATCAAAAGCAGGGGCACGCTTAATACTGCGGAAAGGATGAATAGATCGCGTCTTTTTGTGACTTGCTCGGAACTCTCTGCGCCTGCATGAGCAGAATGGTCTTCGTGCCCTTGATGAGGGTCATGGTGGTCTTTGGACTGAACAGGTTCCGCTTTGTAACCCGCCTTCTTCACTACTTCAATCAGCTCCTTTTCAGAAACTTGTGCAGGGTCGTAATGAATAGACGCTTGGTCCATGGCAAAATTAACCATAGCGTGATGTACTC
>CAZHKJ010000055.1:0-7862 GCA_964533115.1 uncultured Candidatus Peribacteria bacterium
TTGTCTATTAACTCGGTAATCGGCTTTGTAATCCTACCCATAACAGATTCTTTTTCAGAACCGATTAAAGCGGTTTTAGAATACTTTTCACCAGCGTTTTCTTTTATTGATGCAGCGGCTTCTTTTGCGAGCGCAGGTTCTGGGTTAGAGCGAGCGGGTGTTAGGGTTCACAGCCCCGTACCCGGAGGGCCAGATTGGTTGTCTGTGAATGGTGGGGTAGGTGTTTCATGGGTTCCTGCAGAGCCTGATTCTGTAGCCTTACAAGGCCAGCCTTACGTGAGAGGCGCAGCTTCTTTTGATCTACCTTCTGGTGATGGCCCTTGGGATTTTAGTGGTCAGGTGTCTTTTACAGGCTATCCATCTGTTGCTCCGGGTGAACCTATACTCAAGGTGGGGGATACGACTCTTGGTGTTGCCCTCGGCGTACAGCGATCATTGGATTTTCCAGGAAGGAGTGCCTCGCCAGAGCAAAACGATGGACTTTATATTAAGACTTCGACTTCACTATTGAGCTTGAATTACCCTCTTCCTGATGGCACAAAAGATAATTTAGATGACTATGGTAAGGCGGAACTGCGCCGTCTTGGCAAGAAAATGAAAGAAGCTGTGGGGGAAAGTAAATGGGTTGTTGCGGAGGCTGCCTACGAGGACTTGCAAGCTTTTAATGTGTGGTTGACTTCTGAAGATTATCAAAATGCATATTATTCAGCGGTAGGGCTTGGAGATTCAAAAGAAATGTATAAGCGATTGAAATTGGCTTTAGCTTCGGCAAATAGTCCTGAAGAGAAGCAACCAATCCAGACATTGATTGCTGAATTTGAGGCCAGTTATGCCTATGTTGAATTGAAAGAATCGGTTCGTGGAAGCGTTAGTGTTTCAGCTGAGTGGGTGATTTTTATCACAGAACACAGGGCTGTCCTTGAATCGATTAATAAAATCCTAGAAGAAGAGGACTCTTACGAGGGTTTTATTCCTTCGAATTACCCTCTTTATTTTACAAGCAATTCGAATCCGTCTATTCTACCTATTCCATTGCCTTCGCTTATGCCTTTTTCAGAGGGACCAAATAGACAAGTGATCCATTTGAAGGACTAGAAGGGTCGTGCTATAAATGCCTTATACTCATTTTTAATTATGCATTTTTCAGACGCGCTTGTTCGTTCCATTAAAAATAAAAACAGTGTGCTCTGTGTGGGTTTGGATCCTCAGCTCGAAAAATTGCCCCGTTTTTTAGTGGATCGTGCGATTAAAGAAAATGGAAAGAGTCGGGCTAGTGCGCGTCAGGTGATTGTTGAATTCAATCGGGGGATTATTGATGCCGTCAAAGATTTGGTGGTGGCGGTAAAACCTCAACTGGCCTTTTATGAAGAGTTCGGGCCCGAAGGCATAGAGGCTTTTGAAGAAACTTGTCGCTATGCAAAAATGCAGGGCTTGCTTGTGATTGCGGATGGAAAGCGAAATGACATTGGTTCTACCGCGGAAGCTTATGCGCGGGCTTTTTTTGAGCCGGATCTTTTCGGAGAAAAGCAAGAAACTGCCGTGGATGCTCTTACCGTGAATGCTTATTTGGGAGTCGATGGGGTCCGTCCTTTTTTAAATCCATGTTCAAAAGATAAAGGGATTTTTATTTTAGTCCGAACTTCCAATCCTTCTTCCGGAGATTTACAAAATCGCGTGACCGTTGATGAACAAATCTCTATTGCGGAGCTCATGGGCTACTTTGTGGAGTCTTGGGGGGGTGATTTGCTTGGAGAAGAGGGATATAGCAGTGTCGGTGCTGTGGTGGGAGCCACTCATCCCGTGGAAGCGGAACGCTTACGTGAAATTCTGCCCCAGAACTTTTTTTTGGTGCCGGGTTATGGCGCGCAAGGAGCCACACCCGCGGATATTGCGCCCTGCTTTAATAAGGACGGTTTGGGAGCCCTCATTGTGAATGCGCGAGGTATTTTATATGCCTTTGCTGAAGAGCCGAGCATGGTGGGGGGTGAGCACTTTGCCGAAGCCGCACGAGAAGCTACTTTGAAAATGAAGGAAGCTGTGAATCAAGTGCGTTAAAAAGATTTTGCCAATCTTCTAAACTTAAATCTTCCGCGCGAATGTCTCCGGATATTCCATTCTCTTCCAGGATTTTTTTGACTTCTGTGGTGTTGCTTTTGAGCGCAAAACTTAGATTATTGGAGAGTTTTTTACGCTTTTGAGAAAAACTCATTTTGATGAGCCACAAGAGTTTTTTAAAAGGGGCTTTGATTTTGGGTTCTTTATAGATGTCTATGCACAGTACGGCCGAATCCACGGCGGGTCGTGGGTGAAAACAGCTGGGGGCCACTAATCGAACCATACGAGGCATGCCAAAGATATGGACGCATAAAGAAAGTACACTGTGTTTGCCTTCTTTTGCGATGATTTTTTCAGCCACTTCCCGTTGCACCATGAGCACTAATCGACTGGGAGGATTGCCTTCTTCGAATTGTTCTTGTAGAAAATGAGTGAGGAGAGGGGAAGTGATGTAATAGGGAATATTTGCAATGACTTTGTAAGGTCCTTCGGGAGGATTGTAATGGAGGGCATCTCCTTCAATGAGGGTGAATTTTGAATTTTTTCCGAAATCCATTTTTAACCATGGGTAGAGATCTCGATCAATTTCTATGGCTAAAACCTTTCCTGCTTTTTCGAGCAGTGCCCGTGTTAAAAAGCCTTCTCCCGGACCGATTTCGACCAGGGTTTCGTCGCTTTGAATTTCGCTGGCGTTGACGATGTCTTCCAAGACGCTTTCGTCGTGAAGGAAGTTTTGGCCGAGTGATTTTTTAGCTCGTACTGAATTGTATTTTTCTTTGGCCATGAGAGGGGAGAGGGATAGGAAATGAGAATTAAGCTATTTGTATTTTCTTTCGGGTGAATTTCCAGAGTTCAATGGCTAAAGTGGCTATGCTACAAATGCCCACTATCCATAGCCATTCTTCGGCATCGAGAGGATTGGTTTCAAGTACTTCTTGGAAGAAGGGGATGTAAAGGGCTATAAATTGTAGAGCTAAGCTGATCATGATGCTGAACAGTAACCACGGATTCGAGAAAAATTGGTGGAAGAAATGGCGATTGGGAAAGCGTACCGCAAAGGCCAAAAAGAGCTGAAATACAACGGTTAGCGTGAACATAAAGCTGCGAAGCTCTTGTAGGGGGACGTCTTCTTTATGTATTTGGAAATAGATCACGGCACAGATCACAAAGAAAATGGCTGACACTAAACTGGTTCCCATTAAATCTCTCCATAAGGATCCATCTTTTTTTCGTGGACTTTGTTTCATGGTGTCTTCATCTCCGGCATCAAAACCTAGGGCAATGGCGGGGAAAGTGTCGGTGAGTAAATTGATCCATAAAATTTGCAGCGGAATAAAAGGGGCAGGTTCTCCGAGTATAAAAAGAATAGACACCAATAAAATTTCGCTAAAATTGGTGCAGAGTAAAAAACGGATGCTCTTCTTAATATTTTGATAAATAATACGGCCTTTTTCTACCGCTTTCACAATGGTGGTGAAGTTGTCATCGGTTAGGATCAGATCACTTGCCTCTTTGCTCACATCCGTCCCCGTGATGCCCATGGCCACTCCAATGTCTGCTCTTTTTAAAGCGGGTGCATCATTTATTCCGTCTCCCGTCATGGCCACTACATTTCCTCGTTCTCGCAGGGCTTCTAAAATTCTTACTTTGTGTTTGGGACTTACGCGTGCAAAAATCCTCACCGCTTCTACTTTTTTAAGTAATTCTTTTTGAGGGCAATTTTCCAGTTCTTCTCCTGTCATGATGAGGTCCCCTTTTTGAAAGAGCCCTAAACTTTTTCCAATCGCTTGAGCGGTTAGAGCATGATCTCCTGTGATCATTGTGACTTTGATTTGGGCTTCATGACAAATGCGTATGGCTTCGGCGGCTTCTTTTCGAGGAGGATCCATCATCCCCACAAGCCCAATGAGGGTTAGGCCTTTTTCCTCGAATTTTCCATCCTCCTCTTTATGCGCAATGGCCAAAACTCGATAAGCTTCTTTGGCTAGATTTTCATTCACGCTTAAGATTTCTTTCTTCCATTTTGGACTTAATTTCTCTCGTTTCCCATTGATCAAAATACTGTCGCAGACGCTCAATATGGTATCTGGAGCGCCTTTGCACCAGAGCCCATTTTTATGCAAAGTGCTCATTCTTTTTCGATCAGAATCAAAGACGAGTTCATTTTTTCTTGGGAATTTTTCTTCTAATTCAAGACGATCAAAACCTCCTCGTTTGGCTAGGGTGAGGAGTGCGCCTTCCGTTGGATCTCCTGTTATTCCCCAGCCTGTTTTGTTTTTAAAGAGAGTGGCATTGTTACAAAGAACAGCCCCTGTTAATAAGGCATCTAGCTCAGGGCTTGTGGTTGGTAATTTTTCTTTTGGATCATAACCATCTCCCTCAAATTGCAGCACTTCTCCGTTCAAATAGATTCGCTCCACCGTCATTTGATTCTGTGTGAGCGTTCCTGTTTTATCACTACAAATAAAAGTGATCGCTCCTAGTGTTTCTGCGGCCGAGAGGCGTTTCACAATCGCACGCTCTTTGGCCATGCTTTGCACGCCAATGGCCAAGGTTAAAGTGATCACGGTGGGGAGGCCTTCCGGTATTACACTCACGCCCAAACTGATGCTCGTTAAAATCAGTTCTTCTATTTCTCGGCCTTGTAAATAACCTAGCACAAATAATAGTCCGATGATGCCTCCCACTAAGACGGCTAATTTTCGAATCATTCGGCTCATCTCTTTTTGAAGAGGAGTGTCTTCTTCTCTTCCTTCTTGGACTAAACTGGCAATTTTTCCGAACTCCGTTTGCATCCCTGTGCTGCTGACGATGGCTAAACCATGACCCTTACTCACGACCGTGCCCATGAATACGCTGTTACATAAATCTCCTAGGCTCGAGATTTTTTTAGGTGGATTTTTCGTTTTTTCAATAGGATTGCTTTCTCCGGTAAGGCTGGCTTCTAAAGTGTGCAGTTCCTGAGCTTCTATGATTCGTGCATCGGCAGTGATGTACATTCCTTCTTCTAAAACGAGTAAATCTCCAGGTACTACGTTCTCAGCTGGAATTTTAAGTGTTTGAGATCCTCGACGAACCAAGGCATAGGGTGCCATGAGCTTTTTAAGGGCTTCTACCGCTCTTTCCGCTTTATATTCTTGGAAAAAACTGATCACCACATTAAGCAGAATCACCACTCCAATGGCCACTCCATCTATCACCTCTCCAAAATAAAAACTGAGGGCACTGGCTATGCTCAAAATGAGCAGCATGATATTCCAAAATTGCTTTAAAAATAGCCCCAAAATACTGCCTTTTTTGTGGGCCTTGATTTGATTTTTCCCATAAATCATCAGGCGACGCTCCGCTTCCACAGCACTGAGGCCACTTGATGTGCTTTTCAACTCTTTAATGAGGGTAGGGGTGTCTAAGGTGTGGAAATGATCCATGGGTGGAGCTAAATGTGACAAGTAATAAGAAGGCAGGGGACTCTAGACTTTTGGTTTTCGCCGTTGCTCCTTTCTCCATTTTGCAATGAGCGCATGATTTCCTGAAGTGAGTACAGCGGGCACTTTTTTACCTTTAAAGATCTCAGGCTTGGTGTAATGAGGATACTCTAGCATTCCTTCCAAGGCTTCACCGAAAGATTCTTCATGAATGCTGTTTTCATCTCCCAATACTCCAGGTAAGAGTCGCGCCACGGCATCTATCATGGTGAGAGCGGCTAATTCTCCCCCCGTTAAAACAAAATCTCCCAAGGAAACCTCTTCATCGACTAATAGATCAATGATCCGTTGATCTATCCCTTCATAACGTCCACACAGGAGAATGAGACCTTTCTTGCTGTTTTTCCTTTGTTTTAGGCCTATTTTCATCCATTCTAGGGCTTTTTTTTGATTGAAACGCTGTCCTACGGGGCTCATGTAGATCACTGGCCCTGTATTGAGCTTTTTGACGGATTTGATCGCATCGTAAAGAGGCTGACAGGCCATCAGCATTCCGCTTCCCCCTCCGTAGGGGGTATCATCTACTTTTTTGTGACGGGAAGTGCTGTAGTCACGGATATTATGAATTCCTATTTCGATCTTTCCACTTTCAATGGCCCGCTTTAGGATTGAATCCGTAAAATACGGGGCGACGAGATTTGGAAAGAGAGTGAGGATGTCAAAACGCATGAAAACAGTAAAATTAAAGATATTTTAACGTCTTGTGTATAAAAAAACCACGGGTTTTCCGTGGTTTTGAGAGTTGAAAGATAAAGCTTTTCCCGATTAACGTTTGCTGAACTGAGGAGCACGACGAGCTCGATGAAGTCCTGGCTTCTTACGTTCTTTAGCACGGCTATCTCGAGTGAGGTAGCCTTCTGGTTTTAAAATTCCACGTAAGTGACTGTCTACTTCCAGGAGAGCTTTTGAAATTCCATGTCGAAGAGCTTCTGCTTGTCCTTGAATACCTCCACCTTCTACCATAGCGGAAATGTCGAATTCCTTGTCCATTTTTACCAAGGCAAGGGGAGCCATGAACACATTGATCATTTCATCACTCGTAAAATACTCTCGTGCTTCTTTTCCATTGACGAGCACACGGCCATTTCCTTTGTAGAGGCGTACGCGAGCCACTGCCGTTTTACGCTTTCCATTGGCGTAGAAGTAAGTTCCGGAGAAAGTCATTGCATCTGTCATGAGAGAAGTGTGTTCAATTAAAATTTGAAGGGAGCAGGATTTTGTGCCACATGAGGGTGCTCAGAACCTGCATAAACGTGGAGTTTGCTGAGTACATGCTTACGAAGGCGATTTCGAGGAACCATTCCTTTTACAGCGAATTCTAAAATTCGTTCAGGGTGTTCCTTACGAAGTTTCATGGGAGTTGTTTCACGAAGTCCTCCAGGATATCCTGTATAATGAACGTAGGTTTTAGTGTTTTCTTTGTTTCCAGTGAAAACCACTTTTTCTGCATTCACCACGACGACATGATCTCCATGTGCAACGGAAGGATGAAAGTTAGGCTTATGTTTTCCACGTAGAACGACAGCAATTCTTGTAGCAAGGTCGCCTACGGTTTTACCTTCAGCGTCCAAAACATACCATTTTTCCTCTTTTTTGAGGTCTACGAGTTTGGGATGAGTAGTCTTTTGCATATAAATTTAAGGCGCACATTGTGCGTGTTAGACAAGTTGAATTTGTACCACTTCAGCCGCATCACCATCTCTGTGGCCTAGTTTGACCAAACGAGTGTAACCTCCAGTGCGGCTTTCATAACGAGGTTTGAGCACTTCCAGGAGTTTTCGAGTTGCGTTTTCGTCGTAAACCACTTGGTTGATTTGACGAATGGCTTCACGAGTACTCTTGGTTTTTGCTTTTGTGATGAGATCTTCTACCACAGGACGTACCGCTTTAGCTCGCGCAACCGTTGTCTTTACTTTTTCAAACAAGATGACGGAAGTAGCAAGGCTACGGATGAGTGCTGCGCGATGATCACGCTGCATGTTCAGTTTGAGTTGTTTCTTTTGATGACGCATATCGAGGTCAGGAATCTAACGTAAAGGGATAGGAAAGTCAATTATTCTTCAGAGGAAAGCGCAAGTCCGCGTTTTTCCAAAGCGTCTGCCACTTCAGTGAGGGCCTTTTTGCCGAATCCACGAAGGTTGGCTAGACGAGCATCACTGCAATGAGTTAATTCTTCAATAGAACCGATGCTTCCGTTGATCAGTGCATTGAGTGTTCGAGGAGAGAGTCCAAGAATTTCAATCGGAGTGTAGGACTGTTGTTGAGGTCTTGCACTGTCTTCTTCTGCTTTTGCTTTAGCCGCAATTTTCTCGAAATCGCTCA
>CAZHKJ010000056.1:0-7730 GCA_964533115.1 uncultured Candidatus Peribacteria bacterium
GACGTCTATTCACGAACTCACTTGGATGGATGAAAAAGGAGGAGCGTGGGTAGATGGACAAAACGTAGAATTCATCTCAGTGAATGATTCGAGCGAAGCAAAAAACTTTTTGGAAGGATTGCTGCTCCAAGGGGAAACGTGGGAAAAAGAAAAAGCGAATCTGGCGGTATGGTCCACCGTTTCTTGTTATACTCAGGGGCAAGCCTATTGCTTCACTTGGGTAGGGAATCTTTTATTTGTTTCTGCCGAAAAAGCACCCTTATTGCGCATTCAGGAAACTGTTTATGGAAACATTGCAAGCATAGAGTCCACTCCAAATTATCAGAATCTTCGAGGGCGTTTGGCCCAATGGAACGGCGCTTTTTATTACATCGATATCCAAAAAGTAAAAAATCGCTTCATGGATGATTTTGGAGCCGTGAGCAGTCTCTTAGAGCTTTTTCCCGTAACGGGTGGAGTCTTTAAAATGGAAGAAGGACAGCTTTTGTCCGAACATTTTTTAGCCGTGGATAAGCTTAAATTGGGAGGAGAGGCTTTTTATAGCTCGAGCGAAAAATATGAACATCTTTTGCTCCCTTGGACAAGTGAGACCTTGGCGTGGGAGTGGAGCGGACAAGGGGCTTCGACGCAATGGCTACGGATAGAAGAAATTTTAAAGAGTCAGAGCCCCGCTTCTGCATTGCTTTGGCGGTCCACGGTGGAGCAAAAACTCAAATCATGGTTTGGGGAGGATTTTTCACTGGAAAAGCATTTGATCCCGCTGCTGCAAGACGAACAGTATTTTGCTTTTACCCCGGGAGAAGATTTCCTTTTTCTATCCGAATTGGCGAATGAAGAAGAGATGCGCCTAGCCGATGAACTTCGGGAACGTTGGATGGCCCAAGGAGCCTTATGGGATCCTGTCATGGAGCTGGAAATCGAAAAATACAAAGGAGTGGAAATCTATCATTTCTCCCAAAGAGGGGAAGACTTGGCGAGCACCGCTCTTTTGTCCGGACTCGTGATGGTCACTCACTCCCGTGAACGGCTGCTGTCCACGCTAGACAAAGCGCTTGGACAAACGGAGCCCAGAAATTTAAACGAGTGGAAGGGAATTTTATCGGGTTCAGACGAATTGCTGATTCTCCATTGTCCACTCCTACCCGAAGAGACTATACTAAAGACGCTATGCGAGGGATGGGAAGATTTAAGTTCTTCCAGAAAACTCTTCGATGATGGGGTTTTCACTCGCTCCACTCTGCGTCTATGATCAAGCTTTCTATCGGGCCCGAACAGAATGAACCTAAAAAACCTTCGACGAAGGTGTCGAAATATTTGGTGAATTTAAAAACTTTGGATTCAGCTCAGAAAGCTTCGGCGCACAGCAAAGTGACGATGAATCTAAAAGAAGAAATTAAAATCCATAAGCTCAGTTCAGATAAAATTCAAATTGTAGGAAGAAATTACGGTAAGAGAAAAGGACTCGGGCGTTTGCCGATGATCATGGGGGCACTTTTTATGATCCTGGTGCTCAACGTGGGGCAGCTCGTCTTTTTAGGCCGTCGACAAGGAGAGCAGGCTCTGGCTTTAGCGGGGGAAGGATTTGTGGCTCTGCAAGGAGCCGGGGAGTCATTTGTTTCTGGAGAGTCAGGGGCCGATGTGCTGCTTTTTGGAGAAGCGGAAGCCCTTTTTGAAGAGGCCAAAGAGCAAGGAGCTTTTTTGCTCAACGCACCCACTCCTTGGCTGGATGAGCCGAATCAAGTGCAAAGCTTAAGGAATATTTTAGAAGCGGGTTCACTGATGTCTCAAGTGGGTACGCATTTGAGTAACGCGCGAACTCAGCTGAGCGCTCTTCCTGAAGAGGGGTCCCTCACAGAATATCTACGCCGTGTTTCGGAAAATGAATTGGAACCCGCAAGTGAAGACATGAATCAAATCCTTCTACTCCTGGCTGAAGTGGATTTAGTGGGAACGGGCTACGAAGAAAAATTTGCCGATTATCAGAAAAAACTGGAGGCAGTGGGGAGTCTTTTGGCTTTATGGGTGGACGCTAAAGAACCCTTACTCACGGCCTTGGGAGACGCACACCCTCAAACCTATTTGGTCTTATTGCAAAACAATGACGAGATGCGTTTAGGAGGTGGATTTACGGGGAGCTTCTTATTGGTCACCCTGAATGATGGCAGGCTGACCCAAATGGACTTTCATGATGTTTATGATTTTGATGACAATTACTTTGAGCACCAAGAGGTGCCGGTTCATGAGTTATTGGGACTGACCCAAGAATGGCGTTTGAGAGACAGCAATACCTCCCCTGATTTTTCTGTTTCAGCCACTCAAGCGACTTGGTTCTTGGAACAAGAAGGGGGTCCTGGAGTGGACGGGGTGATTGCGGTTAATCTTTCTGCAGCGCAAAGCTTCATGGAGGACACTGGAGAGATCAGCATTCCATCCGTACAAAAAGCCTTGACGGCGGAGACCTTTCCGATTGTTCTCAGTACCTTGGTAGAGGCGAAGGTGGCTGGAGAGGCACCTAAAGCCATTCTTGAAGAATTCATCAAAGCGTTTACCGAGAAAGCAAAAAATCAAGAAGTCATGATCTCCCTATTTTCCAGTGCCTGGGACGAAATACAGAAAAAACAAATTCTTTTTTATCATAAAGATGCAGAGGTCCAAGCTTTTTTGGAGTCCATGAAGATGGCGGGAACGCTCCCCTCTCTGAATGAATTGAAAACGGAGGAAGGAGCTCAAATGGATTACTTCATGCCTCTTTTCTCTAATATCGGAGGAAATAAAACAGATCGCTACATCCAAAATAAAATGGCCCACGACACGCAGATTTTAGAGGATGGAAGCATGGTGGCTACCGTAACGATGCTGCGCGAAAATACCTATGACGAAGGCACAGGCTTTTGGATTCAATCTACCCTTAAAGAGTACGGATTTAATCAATGGGATGGCGTTTTGGAGGGTATTCTCGGAGCTGCTCCAAATAAAACAGGAGTGAGATTTTACGTTCCCGAAGGAGCGCAGTTGCTTGAAACAAGTGGAATTTATAGAGATGAAGTCCAGTTTTTTTATGACCCCCTCCAGGATCACAGTTATTTTTATTTTGATCAAAGTCTTGACCCTGGCGAATCGAAATTGGTGACTTTGCAGTGGGTGCTTCCATGGAAATTTACGGGAGACTTTCAAGAGTATCACTTCCTCGCTTTTAAGCAGCCCGGACTGAAAAATATCAGTTTAATAAAAACAGTCACCGCCCCGAATGAAATTCTCCTCTCCTCTACCCCATTGCCTACCGAAACAAAGCAAGGCTACGATTATGTCTACAGTGAGGCTTTTAATAAAGATTGGGATTTCAGTTTGCTGTATCGGTAGGGAGAAGCTTTTCAGGATGGACTGAGACATCCAAATATTTTGTTTTGAGGCATTTTTTGTGCTATAATACAGAGATGCATTAAAATTTTATTTACACTCACGTTAAAAGATGGGAAGCATACCGTTCAATACACAAAATCAATTCAATGCAGAGAGTAAAGGGGTTGGCACACCTGATAATAAAAATGAGGGTACCTCTTTAAAAGAAAGCCCTGAACAGATAAATCCCGAATTATCCAGATTGGTGCTACATACAAGAAGCAAGGTATCTTCATATATTCAAAGGAATAAACAAGTAACAGGACCGAAAGAGAGAGGTGGGGATGCGAACAGCGAATTAAACCTTTTAAACGAAGCAGATGAAACTACTCTGTTGAATACAAGTGAAGGGCAAAATTTGAACAAAGCAATAAATCTAGGCTTTTCAAGCACAGAATGGAAAAATAAAGACGATGAGCAAGCCAGTCACCGGCCAGAAGCATCGGGTGCAGGGGCTCAGATAATTGAAATTACAAGCATAATGGGAGATAGGAACGAGGATCTTGATGACGAAGGTTCAGAAGACAGCCCAGATGATGAGGATTTTGAAGGAATGGTACGTTTGCCTTCCATAGAAGGAGGGGAAGAAAAACTTGAGCAGCTTGTGAATGATTACCTAGCCCAATTTGAGCAAGATTTTAAAAAAGGAATTGTAGTAGTACAAAAAGGAGCGACAAAGCAATCTTATCTCTCTGCTCTCAGTCTCAATCAAACAGCGGGTAAGGCGTGGGAGGGCGAAGGCGGTTTGAAGCAACGATTGGAGCTCTATTTGAGAGGGCATAACTACTATAATCTTCGATTAGCCTATGCAATGCCGGGAGGTCCTCGCTTCATTGGAGTCTTTGAGGATGGAAAGCCAGCGATTACGCAGCGCGACACCGCTACCATAAGCGCAGTTCGTATAAACCAACAGGAGTGGAGACTGCTGTCCTCAGAAGAAGTAAATGGCGATCAATCGCAGGAACAGCCTGATGAAATTATCCCCATACTGAAGCTAGCAGGTTATCATGTTGGAGGGAGGTCAAATTCTAAAGCCACAGGAGAGCTTGAAGCAGCCTTAGAAGCAGTGATGGAATATAGAGATGAAAAGGATAGACCTACAGAAGCGCAGCCTACCAGGCGTGTGGCCAATGGCGGCCCATCACTCTGGATCGGATAATCAAGTACGCCAGCTCCTCTAAAAATTCCTCCTCTTAAATAAAGCCTCCAGTTGGTGATGCTCCCATGTGATCATTGAGGGTCGTCCATGCGGGCAGTGCGTGTAGTTTGGAGTGACAGACATCTCATGCAGCAAGGCGTCCATTTCGGGGAGGGTGAGTGGGTCTCCAAATTTAATCGCGCCACGGCAAGCGGTCATGGTGAGCAAAGTTTCTCGTAAATTCTTCACATGGTTTTGCCTCCATTCCACCCTAATGTCGGCGAGGATTTCTTTCAGGATTTTTTCAGGGTCTCGCTTCTCCAAACCGGCTGGAACCGCACGCACTAAATAAGTGTTCCCTCCAAAGGCCTCAAATTCATAGCCAAGAGCCAGAAAATCATCGGCGTAATCTCGCAGCAGCTCTACGCTTTCCACACCCAAGTCCAATTGCAAAGGCGTCAGTAAAGCCTGGCGAGGAAGACTTTGAGCTTCACTTGCATTCAAGTCTTTTAGGAAGCGTTCATAACGAACGCGCTCATGAGCGGCATGTTGATCAATCAAAACGATGCCCTCATCCCTTTCGGCAAGAATATAACGATTGGAAACTTGGGCAATCGCTCGCAAGTTCAAAGTTTTCTTTTCAGTGGACACGGAAACCGTAGTCGGCGCTTCAAAATGCACAGCTGGCGTTTCAAAATTCATTTCTAAAGAAGACCCTCCCAAAGAAGGGGATTCGGAGGAGAAAGAATTTGAGGCAGGGGAAGGAGCTGGAAAATCAGGGGCCGAAATCAGCTGAGCATGTGCCTTCAAAGGAGCGGCGTGAAGGGCATGTTGCACTGCTCCAAAAACCGCGCGATAGATTTCTTGAGTATTCACAAAACGAACTTCCAATTTGCGAGGATGGACATTGATGTCTACAAAAGCCGGATCCATCTGTAAGTCCAGCACAAACCAAGGGTATTTGGCCGTCATGAGTAGGGAATGAAAGGCTTCCTGTACAGCACGGCTCACCAGTCGATTTTCAACAGGATGTCCATTCACAAAAATAAACTGATATTTTCGACTGCTACGAGACAGCTCCGGTTTGCCTACAAAGCCGGAAATCAATAAATTGCTCTGATGAAAAGTGACGGGCAGCAAAGCCTCAGCGGTTTGTCCGCCATATAAACTTCGCACTCTATCCAGTAGACTCTGCCCAAGAGGAAGCTCAAAAACCAATTCGCCGTCTTTCTGAAAGCGGAAAGCGACCGAAGGGTGGGCCATGGCTAATTGACTGAGGATTTCAAAACAGTGACCATACTCGGTTGTCTCCGTTTTCATGTATTTTCGCCGGGCGGGTACGGGATGGAAAAGCCCCGTGACCACGATGTCGGTTCCTGCAGGGCAGCCCACTTCCTCAAAGATCAACTCTTTGCCCGCATCATATTCCACTCTCGTTCCCACACGGTCCTCATGAGGGCGTGTTTTTAAGACCAGTTTTGAAATGCTCGCAATGCTAGCCAATGCTTCTCCACGGAACCCTAGCGTTCCTAAAGAAAACAAATCATCCAACTTGAGAATTTTACTGGTCGCATGCGCTTCAAAAGCCAGTCGAGCATCTTGTGGACTCATTCCGCAGCCATTGTCCGTAACACGAATTTTTTGCAGGCCCCCTTGCTCCAATTCGATGGAAATAGAGCTAGCCCCACTGTCCAGACTATTTTCGAGCAATTCTTTCACCACGGATGCAGGTCGCTCAATCACTTCTCCCGCTGCAATTTGACTGATGAGTTCGGGCGATAAGAGATGAATACGATTCATGTCTCGATTATGAAAGCTGCCGAAGAAGAAGGCAAACAATAAATGCCACAGAGGCTAGGAGGATTGGGTCAACTCATAAAGCTCGGGGCCCATGGCATCAATCAAGGGGTTTAACGAACCGGTGAATTTACCTTCCTTTAAAGAGGAGGCAAGGAAGAAAGCCGCACTCGTTTTGCTGACTTCGGTGAATAAGGTTTTCACCAAAAGAATGGCAGATCGACTGGCCATGCCTGAAACGAGAGTGGCCTCGAGGCTCTCAGGAATGCTGCGGCTGGCGATCCCAGGAGCATCAAAGACCCCCGAAACGACGCCATTCATGAGGATATTAAAAATCCAAGGAGTTTCAAGAGCGTCTTTAAGTTCCTTTTTTTGCCAAAGCACATCTACCGCAAATGCAGTTCCTTCCGATATCGTACTGCTCATTAAAATGCGCAGCGCATTTCCTCCGTAAAGTCCCAAAGCAAGATTTCCGGTCTCAAGTCCCATGCTGCCCACCGTAAGCATGGTTTTAGCCATTCTATTTGCGTTTTTTGAAGTGCTTAAGACCTTTAGGGCTCCTTGGCTTAAACGACCTAGGGTTTGTAAGGTTTTAGCCGCAACGAGTTCAGGGATAGCAATGCAGCAAGCTAAATAAGCCAATTCAATGGCAATGGTAGATAAATGGTCCGCACCTTCGTCCGAAAGCGTTGTCCATTCGTCTTTAAAATCATAAATTCCCGTTAATTTTGCAAGAATGACTTGAGAATCACCCGTTAGTTTTGTTCCACTGTTGGCCAAGTGTTTTAAAGCCAATTGACTCTCAATAAGGGGTCTCAAAAGCTCTGTAGCCGCTTTCGCTTGAGCCTCAATTTGAGCAGGAGGAGTTTTGCTAATCAGGCCTTTGGCTTTCAGATCGCTAAAAATAGTCATGTAAGTTTCATGCCACAGTTGACTGAGCTTGGTTTCCACGTGTGGCTTCACCGCTTGCTTGGATTTTTCCAAATCATTTCCTAAAAATTGAGCACCCAAAACAGATATGGAAGCATAATCTTTCAGCAGGAGCATGTTATCGATAACCAGCAGCTTGAGCTGAGTCTGCTGAGCGGGATTCATTGGCGCCCTCAAATCAATCGACTTGAGAGGGCTTAAAGAAGGAAGGGGGACATCGGTAAAAAAATATTTTGGATATTTAAGAGAGTCCAAGACCTTAGCCGGAATTAAGGTTTTTAAATCAGGGTTGGGGTTGGAAGGGATGGCTTTATAAGCTTTTTGAAAGCTGTCCAAGGCGGTTTTTAAGTATCGAACCGTATGAGTTTCCGCTCCACCATTCTTCATCGCATAGTGCAAAAGGCTTTGAAGGTACTCACTGGTGATCGTTAAAGTGGACATGCAATTTTCTTGTTTTTCATTCAAT
>CAZHKJ010000057.1:0-7548 GCA_964533115.1 uncultured Candidatus Peribacteria bacterium
GTCACCACTTTGGAAGGCCAGCGTCCCGATTGGTTGACGAGCGCAATGAAGTCAATGGCCTTTTGTTTTTCATCCTCATTTTGGTAGAAAATGGCTGAACGGTAGGAAGGGCCGAGGTCGTTGCCTTGACGGTTGAAAGTAGTGGGATTGTGGATGCAGAAAAAAGTGTCGAGCAAATGCCAAAAATCGGTTTGAGTGTCATCGTAGACAATTTCAAGAGCCTCCGCGTGGCCCGGATGGTTTTCATACGTGGGGTTTTCATTCGTTCCTCCGGTGTAGCCCGCCGTAATCTCGAGCACTCCTTTATGCTTGCCAAAAAGGTCTTCCAGCCCCCAGAAACATCCTCCCGCAAAATAAGCTTTTTTATTCATATAGACTAAGTCTACAGTGAAGTAGATGAAATTTCCACTCACCGATAGTGTTTTCGGGAAGGGGAATAGGCTTATTTGCCGGGAATCCCGGTGTTTGACATTTTGCCAGGAATCCCGGTAAAATGATCATGATGAAGATACACATTCCAAACAGCGTTTGGCTAGGCAATATAGATCCTTTTTTACAAGGTTTTGACCCCAGTGATCCAAAACAGTTGGAGCTGACCTTCAATAAAAAATGGCTCTCTATCCATCCCATGGTCCTATCTATGATTGCGGCACTGGGTCTTGGTTTAAAACCATCAAAGGTTAGATGTGAGAAGTTAGAAGCGCGATCAAAACACTATTTAGAAAGGATGAAGCTTTTTGATTTCTTGAAGGTGAGCTCAGGGATAAGCATCACAGAGCACGAGCCAGCAGGTCGTTTTATCCCATTAACACAAATCAAAGATTCTAGCACATTGAGTAAATTCATCACGGATGTCACGCCCTTGTTGCATCTCGAACCCAAGCATGCTGAACCAATACGGTACATCATGAGCGAACTGATAAGAAATGTATTGGAGCACTCTGTATCTAAAAACGGAGCTATTGTGTGTGCACAATACTATAAAAAGAGCAATACGATCCGGATTGGAATTGCGGATACGGGCATAGGGATGTGGGAGTCAATCAACGTATCTCATCATCCAAAAACAGACTTGGATGCAATCCGAATGGGGTTAACCCCAGGAATTACGGGAACAACAAAAAAAGAGGGAGGTACAGATCGTAATGCAGGAGCAGGATTGTTTTTTATTAAATCAATTGCATCGGTGAACAGCGATTTTTTTGCTATTTATAGTGGAAAAAGTCTATATAAACTCTTGAAAAGAAAAGGTAAAAGGATTCAATTGCATGCGGATCCATTCGCCGATAGGCATTCAAAGAGGAATGATTTGCCCAATTGGCATGGAACGGTAGTGGGTATTGATCTGTCATTAGACACAACTCAGGAGTTTGCTCTTCTTTTAGAACTACTCAATCAAACTTTACGAGAAGCCATTAAAGAAAGAAAAAAAGAACGCTATAAAAAACCACAATTTACATGATTCATATAAAATTATTCAAAGAAGTTGGACCTTTTGCAGAAAACAAAGATATCGCTAGGGAGCTAAGGCTAGAGAAGCTGATCCCTGCTCTAGAGGCAGAAAAAAAGATCATACTTGATTTTGAAAATATTGAAGGGGCTACACAATCTTTTATTCATGCTTTGATTAGCGACTTAATGAGGAAATACGGGAACGAAGTTTTGGATGATATAGAATTCAAATCATGCAATGACACAGTCAAAGCCATCGTCACGATAGTGGTAGATTACATGCAGGAAAGTATTTAGGTCTTTTATAAGGGCCTCTCGCTCGGTACGCCCACTCGTCGTGGATACTGCTCTCCTAAGGCCTTCGTTTTTTCGAAGCGCAAAATGAAGCGATCTTCTCCAGTAGGGAGAGTATAGCGATAAAGATCTTTAAACAAAAGGAAGAGATGCTGCTCCGCATTTCGGCTGGCATCGAGTTCTAGGGCGTAATCGGGCCCCTTCCAAGCATAGAAAGAACCACCGGGTTTAATGAAGCCCGAAGCATATTCCAAAAGTGTGGGCAAAGGGGCAAGAGCACGAGCGGTGGCAAGATCAAACTGTTCACGGTAAGCCCTTTTATGCGCAAGTTCTTCAAGACGTCCAGCGACGCTTTGAACATTCGTGAGTCCCAAGCTGTCCGCAATGCCTTGTACCGCATGGATTTTCTTTTCACGCGCATCCATCAAAGTGAAAGAAAGCTCAGGCTCGCTCACGGCTAAGGCAAGTCCGGGAAGTCCGCCTCCTGTTCCGATGTCGAGCACTTTAAATCCGGGCTGAATCGTCCAAAAAGGAAGTACCGCCACGGCATCAGGTAAATGCTTATCGCCAATTTTCAAGCGATCTCCGGCAGAAAAAAGATTAAGCTCCTGGCTGGTCTTCAGCAGAGCTTTCTGCAGGGACACTAGTGTCGGTTTCATCAGAGGTGGGTTCAATGGCTTCAGGGAGTTCAGGGCTTTCGATGGCTTCAGTAGGTTCAGGGTTTTCCGTAGATTCTACATTTTCCGTCGCTTCCACGGCCTCCGTAGGTTCAGGCATAGTTGCCTCATTCTCTTCGTCCTTTCCATCACTTCCTTTTTCACCGGGCATGAGCACTAGAATATCAGCAGAAGCTTGTTCCGTGGTAGTGGGGTCAAAAACAGTAACGGTCACCATGCAAGGGGATCCTGCTGGGATTCCTGTGAGGGCGCTGAGCGGCAATTTGTGCAGGGTGGTGGGTACAGAGCCCTCCGCAACAATGGGCAAGAGCTCAATCCCAGTAGTATTTTCACATTTTACCGCGGAAACATAAGCCAGAGTGGGAGCACTCACCACCAAATCTAAAGTGGAAAGAGCCGGGTCGATCACCTCACCGGGAGTATTCGTAAACGTAATCGTGTAGGGAGCCACCAAAGAACAAGCCGTGTGAGCCAGCAGGGTAAGAGCAAGGAGGAAATGGATTTTTTTCATGGAGGAAGGGATAGACGAAGAAATACTAGCACAACTTGATTCACGACGAAATGGAAAGGCTAAACTGCACCACCGAAAGGCTCGCAATCACAGCAGTTTCCATTCGGAGCACGGTGTCACCCAATAAAAAAACTCGTCCACCAGAGGCTTGAATGCCTTCCAGCTCTTCATGAGTGAGGCCTCCTTCAGGACCAATCACAATAGAAACTTCACCTGCAAAAGGGCCCATTTCAGCCAGCTTCCCTTCATGCAACCAAGCGTCTCCGGCAAGAACTTGACCCTTAGGGAAATCTTTTAAAAAGTCGGCAAAACTATTCAGCTCATGAAGCTTGGGAAGGTAGGCTCGCTCGCTTTGCTCGCTCGCCTCTTTAAGAATCGCTTTTAGGCGCTCTGTTTTTCGCAGTTCATGAACCTGGCAGCGAGCGGTATCGAGAGGATGAATATCGGTCACCCCAAGCTCGGTGGCTTTTTCCACAATCCATTCCAGAGTGGCGGGCTTTTTAGGGAGAGCGCAATACAGATGCAAGGAACGCTCCGGAGGGGGAACTTGTTTGCGAGCATGAATCGCAAAACGCGCCCCCTTGCTATGAAACTCTTCCAAAACCGCTTCCGCCACGGTTCCCTCATTATCTAGGAGCACGCACGCATCTCCTTTCCGAAAACGAAGCACATCTTTCATTTGACGAAGCAAATCTCGGTCCTCAATCAGCACGTCGGCCTGATTCAAATCGCCCTGAATAAAAAAATGTTGAATTTGACGCATGAGATTAATGGAGCTTATTTGAATTCACCTCTTTGCTCCGGGCTTAAGTAGGGAAGATCCAAGCCTTCAAACATCTCTTCTTCCGTGCGACCGGCCAGTTGTTTTTCACCTTCATAGAGCCCATATTCATTGATTTTAAGGCCTCGTTTTAAAGCGAGGGTTCGCACATGAATATTAAACTGTTTAGGTCCGGTGAAGTAAAATAGGGCGGCCCCAAAGCTGGAGGAGTCCACTACACGTAGATCCACCTGCACATTCCCTTTCAAAACCACACTGGATTTAGTGTCCCCCCGACCGAGCACCTGATTTACCTCCTTGTAGCCAATAAAATGATCCATGATTTTGTTGAGAGCCTCAGGATGCTCATGAGATTCAAAACTCACTAAAATATCAATGTCCCCCACAGTGGCTTGTTTGCGCCGTAAACTCCCGGCATAAGCAATATTCTCTATCCCCTCTAAGAGGCTCATATGGGCAATGATCTCTTCGGCAAGGGGAAGGGCTTTCTCATAATCCATTCGAGGTTTTGAGTAAGAACTTTCATTGAGAGCTTCCAAAATAGAAGCCTGGCTTTTTTCTCCCATGCCCGCCAGAGTGGCGAGTGCTCCTGATTCAGCGGCACTACGAAGCGCTTCCAAAGTGCTGATGCCCAGTTGTTCGTAAAAGAGTTTCACTTTTTTTGGACCCACACCACGGAGTCGAAGTAAATCTAAAATACCGGGAGGGAGTTTCTTTTGAAGTTCTTGATGCATCTGGCAGACGCCCGTCTCCATAATCTCCAGAATTTTCGCGTGTAGCTCTTTGCCAATCCCGGGTGTTTTCTCTAAGCTTTCAGGGTTTTCTTGCACCATTTGCTCTACATCTCCCAGGCCTCGTACAGCTTCTGTGGCTCGACGATAGGCTCTCACGCGGAAAACATTTTCGTTTAAAATCTCCAGCATGTCCGCAATTTCCCCAAAGATTTGGACGATTTTTTCATTGATCATGCGTTCATACTAAAGCAGAGCTTTCGCTTTTCCAAGTCCCTCTGAGCGAAGTATACTGTGAGCATGCTTATTGCAATCATTGGTGGAGGAGCAGCAGGAATGATGGCCGCCGCGGCCGCCTGTGAGGGGCAAACAGAAGCCTCTAAAACCGAAATCTTGCTGATTGAAAAAAATGCAAGCTTGGGAGCAAAAGTTTTGATTTCGGGGGGAGGCCGCTGCAATGTGACGACAGGTTTTTCAGATTTGAGGCTCATCTCGGAGCGTTACCCCAGAGGCGCTAAGTTCCTCCAATCCGCCTTGTACCGCTTACCGCCGGATGAGCTTAAAAACTGGTTTGAGGCTCATGGAGTCCCTCTTAAAACGGAAGCGGATGGGCGTGTTTTTCCCGTTTCGGACAGTGGAAAAGACATTGTGAATGTTTTTGTAAAACTTTTCGAAGAAAAAAAAGTCCAAGTTTTATTCCGTCACGAATTAAAAAGCATCGAAAAAGTGGGTGAAAAATTTCGTCTTAAGTATGCCAATCAAAAAGAAACAGAAGTCGATAAAGTGATCCTCACCACAGGAGGTCAGGCCTATCGCCATACGGGGTCGACAGGGGATGGATACACTCTGGCAGAGTCCCTTGGACACACTATCACTGCTTTGGCCCCCAGTCTCAATTCCTTTATTTTGGCTGAGAAATGGGTAAAAGAATTAGCCGGAGTGGCCTTAAAAAAGGCCCGTTTGTCGGTAAAAAGACCTAAAAAACTCGATTGGACGGGGCCCATGCTATTTACGCACAAGGGGGTCACAGGCCCGGCAGTTTTCGCACTATCTTCTTTAGTCGCTTTTGAAAATTATGAGCCTGAGCAGCCTTTGGAAATCATTTTGGACCTCACCCCAGAGTTAAAACTCGAAGAACTGGAAAAAGAATTGAAACGACAACTGCAAGAAAACTCTAAAAAACAAATCCGTAATCTCTTTTTCCCGTTCCCTAAAGCTATCGCAGCCGTGCTGTGTGAACAATTAAATATTTCCGAAGATAAAATCAGCGCGGAACTCAGTAAAAAAGATTTCAATAAGCTGATCCATCTCATTAAAAATCTGCCTTTAAACGCCGTGGGTCGTGCCGCAGGAGATGAATTTGTGACGGCGGGTGGAGTGGCAACCGATGAAATAGACCCTCGCACCATGCAATCTAAAATCTGCCCCGGACTTTATTTTGCCGGAGAAATTATAAACATGGATGGATTCACAGGTGGATTTAATCTTCAAGCCGCTTGGGCTACCGGTCATTTGGCCGGGACTTCTTCTAACTCATAACCCTATATTGATGAACGCTTTTAACAAGGAGGAATTGAGCAAACGGCTCACCCCAATTCAGTTTGAAGTCACCCAAAATAAGGCCACAGAAAGACCCTTCACGGGAGAATACGATCAATGCTTTGAACCCGGGACTTACGACTGCATTGTTTGTGGAGAAGAACTCTTTATTTCGGATCATAAATTTGATGCGGGTTGTGGCTGGCCGAGCTTTGATCAAAGCTCCCAAAAAACAGCGGTTCAAGAAAAAACGGATGAAAGTCATGGCATGTTTCGCACAGAGGTGCTTTGTGCGAAATGCGGAGCCCATCTGGGCCATGTCTTTAATGACGGGCCAAAGGAGACCACCGGAATGCGTTATTGCATCAATTCCGCTTCTCTGAATTTTAAGCACGCAGACCATAACCCCGCTTGAGCAGCAGCCAATTGATCAGGGCAAGAACGAAGCAGGCGAGCGTGAGGAATCCAAAACTGAGCCAAACATTCACATCGCTGATTCCAAAAAAACCAAAGCGAAAGCCATTCACCATGTACAAAATAGGGTTGAATTTAGATAGGGTTTGGAAGAAAGGACTCAGCGAATCAATGGAATAAAAAACCCCTCCAAAATAAGTGAGAGGAGTCAAAATGAACATTTGAAAAATACTGATGTCGTCGAATTTTTTTGCCCATAATCCATTCAAAAAACCCGCCAAAGAAAAAAGAGTGGAACTCAATAGCAAAAAGCTCAGCATGAAAAAAGGATGATCCAAACGGACATCAATAAAGAAAAAGGAAACGAGGAAAATCAAAAATCCCACTAAAACACCTCGTAAAATGCCTCCAATGGTATAGCCCGCCAAAATCACTTCTTTTGACGTGGGAGAGACCATCAATTCTTCAATATTGCGCTGAAACTTGCTCCCAAAAAAAGAACTCACCGTATTCATGAAAGCATTATTGATCACCGCCATCATCACCAAGCCGGGCAGAATAAAACTCATGTAAGAAACGCCTTGCATCTCGCCAATACGGGAGCCAATAAAACCTCCAAAAATAACGAAATAAAGCGACTGGTTGATGAGAGGAGGGATCAAGGTTTGCCCCCAAATACGCATAAAGCGGGTGACTTCCTTCATCACTAAAGTTTGAAGCGCGATCCATTGTAGACGAAGGTTCATGATTCCAAAACATTAAGAAACAATTGCTCTAGACGGTTGCCTTTTCGTTCCAGCTCTAAGACGGTCATGTCTCTTTTTTTAAACAGCTCAACAAGATCGGTAACACTATGTTCTTTACCAAGAGTCAGCTCTAAAACATTGTCTTCTTCAGGCACTCTTAGAATGGGGAAAGCAATATCATCTAGGTTTTTAATGGAGTCCACATGCACTCGATAGGTAGAGAAGTCCATCGCACGGAGAATTTCCTTCATAGGGCCTTGCTTGGCAATAGAGCCTTCTTTAATAATCGCTAAATGTTTACACAATTCTTCCGCTTCTTCCAAGTAATGAGTGGTGAGTAGAATGGTCACGCCTTTCTTGTTGAGATCTCGTAAAAAATCCCACATGCTGCGGCGGAGTTCAA
>CAZHKJ010000058.1:0-7525 GCA_964533115.1 uncultured Candidatus Peribacteria bacterium
AGACCGCATTAGCCGCATCATCATTTTTTTGAAAATTCCGCTCCGAAACATCCGAAAAGAATTCAGAATTCTCGTAAGCATCCATTAAGTTAGCCACTAAAGTGAAGTTTTTGGTGTCATTCGTAACCGTCCTTCCGCTCACAGAAACCGTTCCATCTTCATTGAAGACCACACTTGTGACGCTGAGGTTTCCGGAAAATTCGGTATTAAAAAGGGGGTCCACACTTTTCGTTAGGCTTTCAATAGCATCCAGATAAAGAGACCAGTCCCTTCGATCATTTTGAATTACATTGATCACGGCGGTAAGGCTGGCGTTGATCGCGCTAAATTCAGTAAACACCTGTTCGATGTCCGTATCGCTGAGTTCTGTGACAGAGAGAGCAGAGAGGGTAGAGTAAAAGTCAGAATCTTGAAGCAAAGCTTTAACGGTCGTCAAATCTTGCACCGCTTGAAGTTGATTTTGATTCGTCGTTCCGCTGTTTTCCAATTGAATGCGGGCAATCATTTCATCCGCTACCGCAACCGAGTGAGCCGCTTCATCAAAAGGGATTGCCTCGTTCAAATAGCCTTGCACATCTTCTAAAAGACTCACCATCTGAGGGTATAAGAGTTGAGCAAAAGCAAGATGTTCTTCCTGCTTATTGGCAGAAGTATAGGCTGATTCAGCTTGGCTACGATGGTATAAATACTCATCCGCCAATCCAGAAAATTGGTCCAGGAGCAGTACAGCGGCGAGATATTTTTGAACGCGGACTTCGGAATTTAAAGAATCCACTTGAGCACTTTTAGTTTCTACTTGGACCGCAGGATTGACATTAAAAATAGAAAATCGAGTGGAAGTTTGCGTGGTAAACACGAGGGCAGTCAAAAAGAAAAGAAGAACAGAAGCTTGTAAAACGGTTGCTCCGGGGTTGGACTTATGAGTCGCAAATTTTTTGAGTTTCAGCTCTTCTCGGGGTTTACCATTAAAATAAGAGAGTGTTTTCTGTTCGGTTTGTCGAACAACGGTATTTAAAAGACCGGAGTTGGCTTGTCCTTTTTCTTTTCCAAAAAGTTCAGTAAACACATTTTTGGATTCTTCCCCTAGAGGTCCACCTGGAGTGGCTTGTGGCATGGCAGGTCCGGAACTCTTTGGCAAATCCTGGAGTCCAGGGAAGAGTTTAGATTGGAGCGCAGAATGGGCGTCGTTCGCCATACGTTTTTATTTTTATTTATTCCGTAAATTATAGCAAAAAAACAGAAGAAAGAAAAGCCCTCGTTTCCGAGGGCCTTCCTATCGAGTCAAGCTCCATAAGAGCTTGACCTTGCTTGAGTAGTGAATTATTGAAGTTCAACTTTAGCTCCAGCCGCTTCGAGAGCTTTTTTAGCCTCTTCAGCTTTTGCTTTGTCTGCATTTTCCATGACCATTCCATTTGCATCAACCACGTCCTTAGCTTCTTTGAGGCCAAGTCCAGTGAGTTCACGCACCACTTTGATCACACCGATCTTTTGAGCACCTGCGTCAACAAGTTTAACGTTGAATGAAGATTTTTCTTCAGCAGGAGCAGCGGCAGCACCTCCAGCCATAGGAGCAGCCATCGCTACAGGAGCAGCGGAAATTCCGTACTCTTGTTCCATGAATTTAACTACGTTGTTGAGTTCAACAATGTTTAGCTTTTCGAGAGCTTCAATGAGGGCTTTACCCTCTTTGGAGAGCTCTACTTTTACGTCGTCTGACATAAGTTTTGAGGTTAATTGAGAAATAATAAATTAAGCGGCTTTCTTTTCCGCGTACTGGTCCACAGCACGAGCAAAAGATCCCAAAGGAGCTTGGATAGCTCCATAAAACCCTTGCAAAGGCGCGCGCATGAGGCCCACGAATTTGGCAAGAAGTTCTTGTTTGGAAGGAAGTCCAGCGATCTCTTTCATTTGAGCCACCGTCATTACCTTTCCATCCATAATACCTCCAAGGAGTTGAAGTTTTTCGAAATCCTTCGTCAGTTTTTTGATAAGACGAGGTCCAGCGATTCCATCCTCATAAGAGAATGCAGCACCGACCGTTCCCATCATCACTTCATCGGGAAGTTCGATTCCTTGTTCCTTAGCGGCAATTTTAAACAAGGTTCGTTTTGCAACCTTGAATTCTACACCCTCTTTGCGGAGTTCGTTTCTCAGTTTAGAAACTTGCTCAACAGAGAGTCCAGCATATTGCCCGAAAGCAACAGACTGAGCCTTTCCAAACTTCACACGAAGTTCTTCAAGAGCGGATTCTTTCTTTTTGCGAGTTGTTGCCATAGTTTAACGGTATTCTGTTTAGAGCTGAGCCGACCGGACCAGTTGCCACAAAGGGTCAACCTAAAAGTTCTCAACTCGCGTCGATTCATTACATCTGTCCAGCTTGTCTACTTCTACCTGGGGCAGAAGCTCAAGCATTGAACCCGATGCATCTCGGTAGGACTTCTGTTTTCGACGCCACTGAACTTTTGAATGCAGCGGATCAAAACGGCCTACGGTCTCTGACGCACGCAAATTCTATAAGAAGAGCTCACTTTTGTAAAGAGCTGCTGCAGGGGGTTAAAAACAGCGAGCGGAATCATGATCACTATCGGTTGGACCCGCATAATGATTTGTGCCTGAACCAAGGCGTATAGCTACTGCCGCTAAAACCCGATCCATGTAGCCATCCATTTCTTTAGAAAGTCTGGCAGGAACAGGTGCTTGTGCGCTCCCATTTGGAGCTTGTTCTACTGGAGCAGGGTCCTGATTCAGTCTTTTGGGTCCTTCTGTCATAAACTTAAGATTTAAAAATTAAAAAAAACCTCGCTGTTGTGCGAGGCCGGTGTGAGGAAGGATCTTTACTTTATTGGGTCACACGTGAGCAGCCTCGCAGGGAAGCGAAGAAAAAAGAGTGCCCAAAAAAGAAAGAATGATTCATCATGCAAGACAATCATAAGAGGCGGAAGACTCTCGAGTCAAGCCTATTTACTTGAGCGCAAAATTTGTTTAGAATCCTCACCAGTTTGATTGCTTATCATGCCCAAAAACAAGATTAAAAAACCGCAGCTTCGAAATGTACTCAGTAAAGAGGACTGTCTAAAACGTCTTGCTCAAGAAGACTTTAGGCGAATCACGCTTTCTTTTTACCGCTATGTGGAGATCAAACATCCTAAAGAATACAGAGATCAGCTCTTTAGAGAATGGAATGAGCTGGGAGTCTTTGGGCGCATCTACCTTGCCAAAGAAGGAATCAATGCGCAGCTCAACGTGCCCGAACATCATTTTGAAGCGTTTCAGAATCAGTTGAACGCCCATCTCGAACTGCAAAATTTAAGACTCAACATCGCTATAGAGCCGTACAAAACGTCTTTTTACAAACTCAGTATTAAGGTGAAAGAGCGGATTGTGGCGGATGGTCTTCCCGAGGAGACTTATGACTTAAATCATGTGGGGAAGCATCTGAGCCCGGAAGAATTCAATACCGCCTTAGAAGATTCAAACACCATTGTAGTGGATATGCGTAATTTTTACGAAAGCCGTATAGGTCGCTTCGAAAAAGCCCTCTGCCCCGATAGCAATACCTTTAAAGAAGAGTTGGACATGGTGCGCAGCCAGCTCAAAGGGAAGGAAGATAAGAAACTGCTCATGTATTGTACGGGTGGGGTACGTTGTGAAAAAGCCAGTGCTTACTTTTTAAAGCAGGGCTTTAAGGATGTGAATCAGTTGGAAGGAGGTATTATTTATTATCTCAAACAGGCTCAAGCCAAAGGAGTCCCGGTTAAATTCCACGGAAAAAATTATGTTTTTGATGAACGCACCAGTGAACCGGTCACCGAGGAGATTCTCAGTGACTGTGACCAGTGTGATCAAAAATGGGACGCATACGTGAACTGTAAAAACGCTTCTTGCAATCTTTTATTTTTGCAGTGCCCTACTTGCGCGGAAAAATTCAATCATTGTTGCAGTGATGAATGTCGAGCCATTTATGAACTCCCCGAAAAAGAGCGAAAGGAATATTATGCGAAACAAAAAAAGACAGATTACAGTGTTTATGTTTCTCGTATTCGGCCTAAGTTAAAAGCCGGTGTTTGACACAAAACTTGCGACAAAACGGCACTCGTGTTAAAAATGGAAAGCAATAACCCCTGCTGCTATGCAACTACAAGCATCCTTAACGGCCCTTATAGACGAAAAGCATCTTTTAAAGCACCGGTTTTATCAAATGTGGACAGAAGGAACTTTGCCCATCGAAGTGATGAAAAAATATGCAGAGCAGTACTACCATTTGGAGCGTAATTTCCCCAACTTTTTAAGTGCGATGTTGATGAGCTGTGATGATGAGCAAGCGCGTGCGGAAATTTTAAGTAATTTTAACGATGAAACGGCAGGAGCCGCAAATCATCGAGAGCTTTGGTTGCAATTTGGGGAAGCCATCGGTTGTACTCGTGAGGAGATGAAAAATTCAGAAATGCTCCCTGAAACCATGGAAGCCATTGAAGGATTCAAGACCCTTTGTTCTAAATCTTATTTGCTTGGAGCAGCGGCACTTGCCGCTTACGAAAGTCAAATTCCAGCCATTGCAGCCAAAAAAATCGAGGGACTTGAGGAGAACTATGGAATCACAGAAGGGATTGAGTTTTTCAAGGTTCACGGGTACATGGACGTCAAACATGCTCAAGTATGGTGGGATATTATTGAGGCAGCCCAGCTCACAGAGGTTGAGAAAGAAGAACTAAAAGCAGCGGCTCGAAAAGGAGCAGACCTGCTTTGGAACTTTCTTACAGGCATATTAAAAGCCTATAAGCCGGAAGCCTTGGAAATGGTGTGCTGAAAATGACAGAGCTTTATACCCACCTCAATCGTTATTTTGAAGCTTTAAACTCCATAGGTGAAAAACCTCTTTTGGTGCTGTGTGGCCCAACGGCAAGTGGAAAAACAGCCCTAAGTTTGAAGCTAGCGGAAGATTTTGGTGGAGAAATCATCAGTGCGGATTCGGCACAGGTCTACCGTAAAATGGACATTGGGACAGACAAGGTGACGGTCGCCGAGCGAGCACGAGTCAAGCACCATCTCATTGACATTCGAGATCCCGATCAGCCGTTCACCATGGCTGATTTTAAGCGGGAAGCCACCAAGGCCATCCATGAGATTTACTCAAGAGGGAAGATACCTATTTTTTGTGGAGGGACAGGACTCTATCTGAGCAGCGTCATAGAAAACTACGATTTGCCGATTGCACCCCCCGATCCCGCCTTACGCCTGCAATTAGAGGCCATGAGCAAAGAAGATCTTTACCAAAAACTTCTGGATCTTGATCCTATAGCGGCAAGTAAAATCCATCCAAACAATACGCGTTATGTGATCCGTGCCATCGAAACGATAGAAGTAACCCAAAAACCGCTGAATCGAGCTAAGGCAAAACCCCTTTATAATGTGTTTAAAATGGCCATCGATTGGCCCCGCGAAGTCCTCTATGAACGCATCAATGGACGGGTAGACATACAGATAGAAAAAGGCTTATTCAATGAGATTAAGACCCTGTTGAGTGAAGGCTATCCGGAAACTTTGCAAGCCTTCTCCGCCTTAGGTTACAAAGAATATTTCCCTTACTTTCGGGGTGAAAAGCCCCTTGAGGAGTGCAAGGAAGAACTCAAACAAAACACACGTCATTTTGCTAAACGGCAGCTCACGTGGTTTCGTAAAGAAGAAGACATCTATTGGATTTCTCCGGAGGAATTCATGGAACTCACTCAAGCCCCTGCTCACTCAAGCCCCTGCTCACTCAAGCCCCTGCTCATAAATAAACTCAAGCCCCTTTGACGATGAGTTCACTCGGAAAAAAATGGGTCCTCGACTATCAACGTAAAACAGATGAATCCTTATGGTCTGCTTTATTAAACGCTCGAAAAATTGAGGATCCGGCTGCTTTTTTCTCTTCAGCTTCCGTCTCAGATCTGCATGACCCTTTCCTATTCAAAGACATGATGAAGGCGGTGGAGCGTCTAGAAAAAGCAGTGCATGGACGTGAACGGATCATTGTTTATGGGGATTATGATGTAGACGGGACGAGTGGCGCAGCGCTATTGGTGCATACCCTTCGCATGCTGGGAGCGGAAGTTTCTTATCGTATTCCTCACCGTCGTAATGAAGGCTATGGTCTTCATGCGCATTATGTGGAGGAGTTAGCCAAGCAAGAGGTGAAAGTTTTGATTACGGTGGATCTTGGAATTTCTTGCGTTAAAGAAGCAGCCCTCGCGCAAGAAAGAGGAATAGATCTTATCCTCACGGATCACCATACTATTCCGTTAGACTTACCGGAGGCTTTTGCAACCTTGCATCCAAAATTGGAGAAAGCTTATCCTTTTAAAGAACTTTCAGGCAGTGGGGTGGCCTTTAAATTAGCATCTGCTTTGCTTCAAAAGACGGGGAATGCGGATTGGATTCTTTCTCTCACCGACTTGGCGAGTTTAGGGACGGTAGCGGACTGTGTGCCCTTAAACGGTGAAAATCGTACTTTAGTGAAGCTGGGCTTGGATCAGATGAAGCGCACGAAGTGGGAGGGGCTAAAAGCCTTGTTGAAATCTTCCGGGGCTTGGGAGAAGCAAATCTTTTCTACGCACACCATTGGCTTTCAAATCGGACCTCGACTCAATGCCTCGGGCCGTATGGACAATCCTCTTTGGTCCCTACAAACGCTACTCGCAACGGGGCAGGAAGCGCATGAAAAATCAGCAAAACTGGAAGTCTTCAACAAAGAACGTCAGGACCTTATGAGGTCTATTCAAGAGGAAGTGGAAGCGGTACTCGACCTCAGTCAGCCTGTTCTTATTGTGTCCGGCAAGGGATGGTCCAGTGGTCTAGTGGGCTTGATTGCCGGGCGTATTCAGGAAAAATATGGGAAGCCAACTTTTGTTTTAGAGGATCAAGGGGATGCATTAACAGGTTCAGCACGATCTCTTCCGGGCTTCAATGCCGTAGAAGCCTTACAGAGTGTGGCTCATTTGCTGGATAAATTTGGAGACACGAACTGGCCGCAGGCTTTCATTTGAAAAAAGAGAATTACACCGAATTTGTAGAGCAGCTTCAAGCCCATGCTCGTGAAAAAATCGAAGACAAAGATCTTAATCCTGATTTAGAAGTGGATTGCGCTGTAGAGCCCAGTGATTTCACAAGAGAAAACGCTCAAAAAGTGGAGAACTTTGGACCCTTCGGCATAGGGAATTCGGAACCGATTTTCTTGCTGGCAGACGTGCACATTCAAGATTGTAAAAGTGTGGGGGCAAAAGCCGAACATTTACAGTTTTATGCTCAAAAAGGTCCACTGAGACTCAAAGGGATCGCTTTTCGCTTTGGAGACAAAATCACCGAACTTCAAAAATCTAAGGACATTCTTTTTAAACTTAAAACCAGTACGTGGACACGGGAAGGAGTGGAAATTGAACTGGTGGATGCGAGAGCTTAGCCGAATGTCATCTTCTACTCAATGGTCTACATAGATTTTTAGTGGATTTTAATGTAGAATAAAAAGATTTAAAAAAATACAAATGAA
>CAZHKJ010000059.1:0-7204 GCA_964533115.1 uncultured Candidatus Peribacteria bacterium
TAAAAACCGTTGTGTGGGTCGGGCTCGTCCTGACCTGCACTTCGGGGTGTCAGCTGGATGAAGGCACGGCAAATCTATTCGATTTTTTTTTGTTTAAGGGAGAACTAGTGAGTGAACTTTACGCCGTCATTCCTGCCACCACATTGGATTACGCGCTCTACGGACAAGCGCTGAGCGAAGAAGGAGCGGTTCTCGATGCCTATGGCCCTAGCGGCTTTGCCGTCGATAAAGAAGGAATAATATGGATTGGAAATGGGTCGCACGTCTACCTTCCCAATGCGTTTAAACCGAGCATTCATCAGTTTCATCCGAATGGTGAGCACTTGGGAACTTTTGTTTATCCCGAAAATCAATACTTCACGGATTTTTTCACTCAAGACGGAGAGCTGCTCGCGATCAATGCGGATCCAAACCTATCTTCAGGGCAAACGCTTCGCTTGGATTCATCCGGTCGTCTAAAAGAGGAGCAGCAATGGGGTGAGGGATTAGATGCTTTTGAAGACGCCTACAATACGATCACCCCAGGAGAAGATGGGCCCATTTTAGTCAAAGCATTTGGTCAGGGCTTCGCGGTTATGAATGAAGAGGGTTGGGTGGAAGAAGGGGCGGGGATTGAAGAAGCCGGAGGCCGCTACCAAATCAAAGGGACTCAACTGTTTATTAATGATCTTTTAGTGGATGAACTGGACCTTCAAAGTCTAGAAGAGTCGGGAGCCGTAGGAGGGATGGTCCTGATTGGATTCACGCATGAAAGAGAAGGAATTTGTATTGCTAAAGAAATATTGATTCCAGATGTGCAGCTCAAAAACATCGTCACCACAACCATCAATTGTTTTGATTCAAAGGGAAATCAAAGAGCTTCCATTGAAATCCCTATTGAAGATGAGGTGGCCTACAATCGTCATTATGTTTTAGGTGAAGAAGAAGATGTGGTGTACACCATGGAAACCAAGGAAGGTTTCATCTTGATTCATCGCATTCGGCTATAAGGTCCTTGAAGTCACGCAGGGATCATTCTGCACAAGGGTTTTTGCCAATTTGCAAGAGTCCCATGCGTTTAGCCACTTCTTGACCTGTTGGAGTCACGGCAAGTCCACCCAATGCCGTTTCGCGGATCTTTGGAGACATCATATCTCCTACTTCACGCATGGCCCTCACCACTTCATCAAAAGGCACAAAACTTTCGATGCCCATTAAAGCCATATCTGAAGCAGACATCGAAAACACCGCTCCAATTCCATTCCGTTTGATACATGGCACTTCCACCAAGCCTCCAATAGGGTCACAAGCCAATCCAATCATATTTTTAAGGGCCAAAGAAGCCGCATGAATGCTCATAGAAGCGGGAGCTCCACGTACTTCAGTCAATGCCGCGGCCGCCATGGCGGTAGCACTTCCCACTTCCGCTTGGCATCCCCCTGCCGCTCCCGAAAGAGTAGCCGAGTTGGCAATAATCACTCCAATAGCACTGGCCGTCAGCATCATTTGAACCATTTGCTCACGAGTGAGGCCTAACTTATGCTTGGCTCCATAAATCACTCCCGGTAAAACTCCCGCTGCTCCCGCCGTGGGAAAGGCCAGAATCACACCCATTCGAGCATTATTTTCACCGGTAGCCACCGCCCCAAGCATCGCTCGAACCGCGGCTTCATTGAGCAAAAGTTTATTTTCCCATTCCTTAAAATCACGCACCGCAGTCGCTAAAAGAGGAGTGGACTTCCCAACCATTCCACTCGGGGAAAGCTCAGGGTTTTCAATAGCCGCATCAATTCCATCAAAAATCACTTGAAGCCGTTCATCAAGCATTTGCCAAATCTCTTCTCTGGATCTAGGGGACATTTGCATTTCGTAGTGGAGCATCACCTCCCAAATAGACATTTTATGTTGAGCACAGCGGTCAAGCAGTTCTTTCGCGTTATGGAAAAGATAAGATGCGGACGTCATATAAAAAGGGTTAGGAGGCGATCTTACTTAAGGAGCGAACAAATAAAAGGCCCTCTTCTTTTTCAAGATCTAGAATTTCTTCTAAAGAGAGCGCTTTCTCGATGCTCAGAACACTCAGGATTTTATTTTCAAAAGCGAGATAACAGCTTTGCATGTTCACAATACGGATGTTCTTATCTCCTAAGAAGCCCGTGATTTTAGCCAACATTCCAGGTCGATTTTCGTTCTCAATGACCAAAGTAAAATACTGCTCGGCACTGTTGCCACTGAGGTGCACATCAAAGCCATTGATTTGATTCACAAGGATATTTCCCCCTCCAATGGAAGAGCCAATGATCTCCATTTTCCGCTCAGCATTCTCTAAGGTGATGCGTACGGTATTGGGATGAAAAGAAGAACCCAAGTTTCCAGGTTCAAAGCAATAATGGAGTCCTTTTTCTGTAGCGAGTGCAAAAGCATCTTTTATGCGTGGATCATTGGGCGCAAATTTCATCACACCTCCCAAAAGGGCACGATCGGTGGCATGCCCTTTATAGACTTCGCCAAAAGATCCATGCAGAAGAAAATGCACCTTAGTAGGGGTTGCATCAAAAATGGCTCGTGCAAATTGGCCGATTTTGGCCGCCCCAGCCGTATGAGAGCTGGAGGGCCCCACCATAATAGGTCCTGCGATATCAAACAAAGTGAAGACGCTCATACTGGAAATTATGCGAGTAAAAAGATTTTATTGCAAGCCCATCACCGATGGATTTCAGATTTAGAATGATGAAAAAAACATAATCCAGAGCAGTGGTCTACTATAAGCACTTGATTAAATGAAAACAAAGCGATACAATGATATGAAACGCTGAAAACACAGACACAAAACGTTTCACTCCGATCTTTCAAAAGCGCACCACTGCGCAACGAACAAAAACAAAAAGAAATTCACCTATTAAGGCTTCTGCTTTATGCTGGTGGTCCTGACACGATCACCCGCGAGAGATAGACTCTCACTTCCACTTTGTGGATCACGCTTCGTTCCCTGCTTCGGCACAGCGACTTCGACTCCACGCCAAAAGTAGCCCTGGTCCGGCCCTAAAGACGACCGAAGTAAGGCAGATGAAAAACAAAAACAGAAGGGAGTTGTCACCTTTCTCAGAACCGACTTTATACTCATTATTGATCCTCGCACTTTATTATATAGTGGCGCTCAGGATCGAGTAGAAAGTCGGTTTTTTTGTGTCCAAAAAAGCTTTTCAGCTCCTTGGCACAGTAAAAAATAAAAGGGTCCAATCAAGAAATAACTGACTTGCATCCATAAAGGAGCATGCAGGCAATCACAGATAGGAAGACCCGGGTATTGAGCCGTGCCAAGATTATGGAATCCAAAGGAATGATAAAACAGGGTTTCTGCAAAAATCAAAAGGCTCCAATAAAAAGCGAGGAAAGCCAAGAATTCTACCCCTCGACCATAGGGATGAAGGGCTTTTTTCCAGTGGGAGAAAATAGTATTTATTGCGAAAAGGCCGCTTGCCCAAGCGAAAAAGGCAAACAAATTGATTCCCCATAGGTCCAAAAATTCACGATTGTAGCTGTATTGTTCTCTTGCAAAAAGCATCCACATAAAGGCGACAGCCGTGGATAAAGAGAAATGCAAGAGAAGGGGGAGTCTTCGTGTTAAAAGTAAATAAATTCCAGAGAAGAAATAGGCAAAAATCACTACAAAGTCGGCACGAAACAAAGCAAAGGAAAGCAGTGCAAAAAGAACAATCAATCTGTCCAAGGCAGCCATTTGCTTTGTATTGGGGCTTAATCGCATAGGAAAACCAATCAGAACAGGCTAGGGTAACGTGCTTTATCTCCCAGGGCCTCTTCAATGCGCAGCAATTGATTGTATTTGGCAATTCGATCTGTACGGCTCAGGGAGCCCGTCTTGATCTGGCCCGTTTCCATGGCCACGACCAAATCCGCAATAGTGACGTCTTCACTCTCCCCACTTCGATGAGAAACAACGGCATTCCAACCCGCTGTTTTCGCCATACGAATGGCTTCAATAGCTTCGGTTAGAGTCCCAATTTGATTCAGCTTGATCAAGATGGCATTCGCGGCTTTTTCTTCAATCGCCCGTTTTGAGAATTCGGTATTGGTCACTAGAAAATCATCGCCCACAATTTGAAGATTGGAACCCAATTGTTTTGTCATTTTTTTCCATCCCGTCCAGTCGTTCTCTCCTAGACCGTCTTCAATAGAGACAATGGGGTATTTAGAGCTCCAATTGGCCCAAAGTTCAATCATTTCATCGCTGCTTTTACTGGCTTGACCACTTTTTTTAAAAGCATAATGAGTTTGATCCTCTGTGGAATGGGTTTTATCGACGAGTTCACTCGTGGCCGGATCGAGAGCAATAACAATATCTACTCCTGGCTTGTAACCTGCCAGTTCAATCGCTTTCACCAAAAATTCCAAGGGCTCTTCATTGCGTGAAAAGCTGGGAGCAAAGCCCCCTTCATCTCCGACTGTGGTCGGGTAAGAGGCTTCTTTGAGGAGTTTTTTGAGGGCATGAAAAGTTTCCGCTCCATAGCGCAAAGCTTCTTTAAAATTGGGCGCCCCTTTAGGCATAATCATAAACTCCTGAAAATCAACACTCCCATCCGCATGCGCCCCGCCATTGATCACGTTCATCATGGGAACAGGTAATAAAGTGGCGTCAGGGTTCAGTGCTTTCCAGAGAGGAATGCCTTGTTCATTCGCACGGGCATGAGCAAGGGCCATAGAAATGCCCAAGATAGCATTGGCTCCTAAACGATTTTTGTTAGGAGTGCCATCGAGCGCAATCATTTTTCGATCAATGGCTTCTTGTTCCAATACGTCCATGCCTACGACCGCTTCTTTTAGTTCGGTATTGGCATGAGCAACAGCTTTTGAGACTCCTTTCCCTTGATAACGCTTCGGATCACCATCACGAAGTTCGCAGGCTTCATGTTCACCTGTGGAAGCCCCGCTGGGAACAATCGCACGACCGAATCCCTTCTCCGTGTGAACTTCTACTTCAATAGTGGGGTTCCCTCGAGAATCGAGCACTTCACGAGCATGGACATTTAGAATTTTAGACATGAACTTAAGGGGTTTAGAATCTTCTCTATTTTTCATGGACTAGGCGAATTGTGCAAGCTTTGTTAAAATGCCAACGACTTTAGCGCCTTTCCTCTTTTAAACACGGCCTACTAACAAAAAATATATGGACATCACTTGGCATGGAAATTCTTGTTTCACCCTTAAAGGCAAAGATGCAAGCATTGTTACGGATCCTTTTGAGTTCGGAGCAAAATTACCCAAATTGAAAGCCAATATTGTGACGCTATCCACCGAAAGAGACCCCGTATTAGTAGAAGGAGACCCCAAAATTTTAGATTGGCCAGGAGAATTTGAATCAGCCAATACACCCATCGAAAGTCTCGCTTCAGAAGGAGAGAATAAGATTTTCTTATTGATGATGGATGGAGTCAAAATTTGCCATCTTGGTTTTCTTTCCCATGAACTGAGCGACGAAATACTGGATCAAATCGGTGATGTAGATGTGCTTCTGCTCCCCATTGGAGGGGGGAGTGTTTTGGATGGTAAAACCGCTCAAAAGGTAGTCGAAGCCATTGAACCACGGGTGGTGATACCGATGCTGTTTTCAGCGACAGAATCAACACTTGAGCTGAGTGGCCCAGAAGAATTCTTGAGAAGTGTTGGGAAATCCGAACTCACTCCTCGGGAAAAATATTCTGTTGGAGGGCGTAGCGCACTTCCGGAAGGAGTCATGGAGTTTGTCCTTCTTGAACCTAAACTTTAGCTACAGAATAGCCTCTATAAAAATTACAAGGCTAACAAAGCACCCGCAGAACGATAACATGCACGAGAGGTATAAGGCCTGAAGAAGTGCAGTGCTCGAGTAAAATTACTTTTAGGTCCTACCAAGTAGACACGAGAGGTGGATACACGGAAGGTTTTACGAGGTTTATTGAAAAACATAGAGAGGGCGTTAAAATAAGTAAAAAGAATCAGTACATGCGGATGACGGCCGTCACTACGCCTTGGACTTCAAGAAATTCAGTCGGTTCAATATCATTATATTCAGCATTTTCCGCTTGAAGCCAGACCTGACCATTTTGTGAACGGTAGCGCTTAACCGTATTTTTACCATCGACAAGAGCTACGACAATGTCACCATCCTTTGCATGCGAATCTCGACTGGCGATCACAAAATCGCCCTCTAAAATTCCAGCATTGATCATAGAAAGCCCAGTGACACGTAAGGCAAAAGATCCCTGGGGCTTTTTAAGTAGATCATTTCCAATCTCAAAATAATCTAAAATATGTTCTTCGCTGAATACGGGTCCACCTGCAGGGATAGTTCCCAAAAGAGGAATACGAGTCATATTGGATGCTGTCTCGAGGCGATCTTTTACCTTCTGTAAAAGGCCAATTCCTCGTGGAGTATCATCTTTACTTAAATGGCCTTTTTCCTCAAGAGCCTTGAGGTGCTTTAAAATACTGTTGTCACTGCTGACGCCAAAATGTTCTCGCATTTCACGCAGAGTGGGTGACTTTCCAAAGCGAAGTTGGTACTCCTCAATGAAGGTGAGAACGGCTTGTTGTTTGTCGGTAATCATGGCGAAGGTGAGTATGTGCTCACAGCATAGGTGAGTAGATCCTCACCGTCAAGCGAACTAAGATTGACGACAGCCAAAGAGCATTTCAGCACAGGCATTCCAGATCTGTTTTATTCACCTTCGCTTTGTTGGAAAACATAGCCATTGCTGGTGCCATACATAAGACCTAAGCTCATTTGATTTTCAGAATTTATCTTTATCTGTAATAAATAAGGGTTCTCTGGGAGGGGGTCACCTTTTTTAGGGGAAAGATATAAAACATAATCTTTTGAGAAGGAGTCTTCTTCAAAAGAAATCACTTCATAGGATCCAGCTTCAGAGATCGGTGGGTAGCCTTCGAAAGAGTAGCGCCCATCTTGAAAAGAATAATTGAGGTAGAAGTCAGGTCCTCCTGAGCCAGGCTCATTGCGTGTACTCCATTGGCCTTCAAAGGCTTGGCTAGGATATTTTGGAGAATAAATAAGGGAAAAAACCGTCAAAAGTACAAGAAGAAAGGCGTATTTTTTCATGGAGGAGGGGTGAGTAAGATCTGGTGCCCCCGGGAGGAATTGAACCTCCATCTTATCCTTAGGACGGATCTGTTCTATCCGTTGAACTACAGGGGCAAACGCCTGCATTCT
>CAZHKJ010000060.1:0-7112 GCA_964533115.1 uncultured Candidatus Peribacteria bacterium
TCATGGCTTAGAATTTTCCGAAGAAAAAATCCGCCAAGTCGCTCTTTTGAGTATTCAGACCGTCATCATCAAACTCCGTGAAGTCAGCCAAGAAAAAAGTGATGTCGAAATCATCGAAACGCCTCTCGAAAATCCCGTTCCAAAAGCTTCTTAATCCACACCACAATGAGTTCTAATATTGGTGTCATGGGCTTAGGCACCATGGGCTCCGCTCTTGCTCGCAACATCGCTTCCAGAGGCTTTAAGGTGAGTGTATGGAATCGCTCACCTGAAAAAGTCACGGAATTTATTGCACAATTTGGTGAAACGTCTTTTTATGGATCGGAGCACATTGAAGATTTTGTAGAGAGCTTGGAGCTCCCCAGAAAAATCATTGTACTCATTCCGGCAGGGAAGGCCACTCGCGAAGTGTTAACGAATTTAATTCCCGTTTTAGAAAAGGGCGACTGCCTCATGGAAGGAGGAAACTCTTTTTTTAAAGACACCGAAGAGCTGCAAAACGAGTTACGAGAGAAGGGCATCCATTTTTTAGGATGCGGGGTCTCGGGGGGAGAAGAAGGAGCTTTATACGGCCCCAGCTTGATGCCTGGAGGAAGTCATGAAGCATGGACAGCGTTCGAAACCATTCTTTCTAAAATAGCTGCAGAAGATTTTGAAGGCCGCGCCTGTGTTTCGTACATGGGAGGAGGGGGAGCCGGACATTATGTGAAGATGGTGCACAATGGAATTGAATACGCCGAAATGCAAATGATCGCTGAAGCCTATGATCTATTGAAACAAGTTTATAAATTAAAAACAGTTGAGCTGCTGCCCATTTTTGAACGATTTAAGAAAGGACCCCTGCGATCGTTTCTCACCGATATAGCGGTAGACGTACTGAAGCCTCTCGCGGAAGATGGAAATCCATTGATCGATAAAATCATGGATAAAGCGGGGCAAAAAGGAACCGGAACCTGGACCAGTCAAGAAGCGCTCGCCTTAGGAGTAGCAACCCCCTCCATCACTCAGGCTGTTTTTGCGAGAGCCATGTCGGGGCAAAAAGCAGATCGAGTTCATCTCGCCTCAGAGCTAAAAATAAATGATCTAGCCCCTTCTATTCTTTTGTCTGATTTTGTCCAAGATTTAGAGGGCGCCTTATTTTTGAGTCGAATCAGTCATTTCCAACAAGGGCTTCAATTGTTACACACGGCAGATTTAGAATATCATTTTGGACTCAATTTTCCTGAAATCATCCGAGTCTGGCAAGGAGGATGCATCATTCGTTCTGATTTTTTAAAACCCTTGCATGAGGTGGTTCAAACAGAGTTTAAATCCAATTTATATGCCCATCCTTTGATTCAGCAAGAGATCAGAAAAAGCCTGGGCGCTTTGCGAAGGGTCGTGAGTACAGCCAGTTCTTTAAGTGTGCCTTTATTCACCCTATCTGCCAGTCTCACGCATATTGAAGCCTCTCGTCGCGAAAGGCTTCCTGCCGATATGATCCAAGCGCTTCGGGATCGTTTTGGGCATCATGGTTTTGAGCGAGAAGACCAAGAGGGAGTGTTTCATCTTTGAATATTGACTCATGAAAAAAGATTCTTTCTTTCAATTCGCAAAACATCCCTTCACCTTAGTGATTTTTGGGGCTTCCGGCTCTTTAGCTCAATTAAAGTTGTTTCCTGCTCTTTACGAACTCGTCAAAGAAAAACGACTGCCAAAAGATTTTCAAATCGTTGGTTATGCGAGGACCCCAATGAGTCAAAAAGAGTTCAGAGCTTTTTTTGAAAACTCTGTTCGAAAGGCGGAAGCGCATGTGGACGAAAAAGCACTCAAAGAGCTACTGAAGCATCTCAACTATTTTTCGGGACAGTATGATGATTTGGAAGATTACACTCGTCTTAAAGAAGAACTCCTCAAGCTTGAAAAAGAAAAGAAACGAGTGCGCATGGCCTATTTTTCAGTGCCACCCTCTGCTTTTTCTGAAATTCTGAAAAATTTAGCGACCGTGAATTTAAATACAAGTCTATCTTTATTGAGATTGATCGTAGAAAAACCTTTTGGTTACAACTTGGCTTCCGCAAAAAATCTAAAAAAATTGCTCGATAAACATTTTAAACCCGAGCAGATTTTTCTTCTGGACCACTACCTTGGGAAGGAAGCGGTGAGCAATCTGCTTTCCCTTCGTTATGCCAACTCGATTCTCACGACGCTTTTTAATAAAGAATACGTGAGCCATATTCAAATCACCGCGATGGAAGAAAAAGATATAGAAGGGCGAGCCAATTATTTTGATCAAGTGGGTATTTTAAGAGACATGGTGCAATCCCATTTATTACAAGTTTTGGCCTACCTCACCATGTGCGCTCCACTGGAAAAGACCGATAAAGCCATACATCATGAAAAAGCTCGAGTTCTGAAGTCCTTGCAAATATCACCTTCAAAAGAATCCGTACTACGAGGACAATACAAAACCTATAAGCAAGAAAAAGGCATTCCAAAAGATTCTCAAACCGAAACTTATGTCGCTTTAAAAATGCACTTGGATCATCCTTTGTGGGAAGGAGTACCCGTTTACATTCGTAGCGGAAAAAATTTAAAACAAAAATGGACAGGAGTGGTTTTAGAGTTCAAAGCGCGTCGAGCTCAACGAGATACTCCAAATTTGACGCCCAATCGGATCGTGATCCAACTGCAGCCCACCGAAAAAATAGAGTTCCATTTGTTAACAAAATTAGGAGGCAAGACCTTTCAATTCCACGAACTAACGACAGGTCGTCCTATTTACTGCAGTGGAGATTGCTTAAGTGAACACGGACGTCTCCTCTTAGATGTGATTGCCGGAAAGCCGGGACTCTTCCTTAATTTTGAAGAGATTTTTGCAGCGTGGAGGGCTCTCGATCCTATTCAAGAATCCTGTGAGCTCAAGCGTCAAAAAAGTAAAGATCTGCATCTTTATGAAAAAGGCAGCTTAGGACCAAAGGCCGCCGATAAGTGGATTCAGAAAGATGGTTTTAAATGGTTTAATCCTGAGAAATGAAACTTCAAATTTTTTCAAACGAAAGCTTATTTTTCCAAGAAGCTCTCCAAAAGACGCTGGCCGTCATAAAAGAAAATTTGGAGAACAAAGAAGAGCTGCATATTGGTTTAGCAGGGGGGACTAGCCCAAAAAAACTTTACCAAGCCTTAGCACGAGAAAATTTACCCTGGGAAAAAATCAAATTTATTCTTGTGGATGAGCGTTATGTGCCTGAGGACGATGAGGAATCCAACGCACAAATGCTTCGTCAGAATCTCTTCATACCGGCGGGGGTACCTAGCCAGAACCAAATGCTTTTCAATACTCAGCTAAGCCCCATTGAAGCCTGTAGCACAATGGCAAAAAAACTCGAAACTCTTCCAAAGCCTCTCTTCGATCTATTGATCCTCGGGGCAGGAAAAGACGGGCACATCGCCTCATTGTTTGAAGGAGATTTAAATATGGAAAGTACAGACTTAGCTTATACAACAGAAGCTCCCGTAGGGTACGCCACTCGTCAGCGTCTCACGCTCTCTCTGCATGCTCTCACACAGGCCAGTCATGCCTTGCTCCTTTTGAAAGGGGAGGGAAAACAAGAGCTTGTAGAAGCGCTCAATGGCAAAGGGATTCTACCCCTCACGGCCATCAAAAAACTCATGGTAAAAGTACCCACCGAAGTTTTAGCTTGTTTAGAGTAGGCCTCATTGGTTTACAGAAGGCTCTTCACCGCCGCGACAATCGCTCCAACACTGAGGTCAGACTTTTCGTAAAGCTCTTCAGCGGTTCCTGAAAGTTGATAAGCCGATACGCCTAAACGTTTCATAGGAACCATGAGGCCTGCTTCAAATAAAGCGTCTTGCACAAATTGGCCCAGTCCAGTGTTTATATGATGATCATGCACCGTCACCACCCGGCCTGTTTTTCGGGCACTTTTCACAACGGTTTCACGGTCAAAAGGGATAAAGCTACTGACGGCAATCACTTCAATATCCCCTCCGAGTAAGGCAGCCGCTTGAAGCGCATAAGTCACCATTGGCCCACTCGCCATGATCGTCGCTTTCTCACCTAATCTGATGAGATCAGCTTTGCCCGGCTTAAATTCATAGTCAGCATCAAAAAATACGCTACCGTCTTCTTTAGTGAGCACGGGAATTTTAGCTCTGCCCATTCGAACATAAACGTTTCCTGGGTGACTCGCCACATAACGAATGATTCGGTCGCATTGATTAGGATCAGCCGGTTCAAAAATATGCGTATGAAAAAATCCAGAAAAAGAACTGATGTCATCAATCGCTTGATGCGTAGGCCCATCCTCACCCACGGAAAGTCCGCAGTGGGTGGCCACCATCTTCACATTCGTTTCGTTGATATCATTGACCCGAGCTTGATCTTTTGCACGGCTACTCATAAAGGCCCCAAAGGTGCTACAGAAAGGAATGAAGCCTCTGAGCGAAAGACCACCGGCCGCACTCACCATATGCTGCTCCGCAATCCCACATTCAATATGGCGCTCAGGAAAATGCTTTTTAACGCCGTCCGTTTTTACGCTTTCCGCCAAGTCAGCCGTAAGAGCTAAAATAGAGGGGTTGAGTCGTGCAAGGTCCAACAGGGCTGCTCCGTAGGCACTACGACAGTCCGTCATCACTTCAGGGGCATAAAGAGAAGGAAGGCCCGGATCCACCGTTAAAACAGAGGGATCCTCTTCTTTCCCCACACGGATATGGAGATTTTTCAGCCCATCCTCTAAAGCCATCGTTTCCTCTGAACTCAATTCAAGTAAGGCCAAAGCCAGTTGAGTCTCCTCTTTTTTTGGAGCTTTTCCATGCCAGTCGGGTTTTTTGTGTGCCCCACTTTTTTCCATGAATTCCACACCCTTTCCCATAATCGTTTTTGCCAAAATCAAATGAGGACGGTTCGGTAGGCGATCCACCACTAAAAGAGCTTCCCATAAAGCTTGATAATCATGGCCATCCACAATCTGAACATGCCAGCCGGAAGCTTCGTAATGGCCGGCAATATTGGTCGGCATGATTTCTTCCAGAGAATCCGTCAATTGGACCTCGTTGTAGTCCACGAACAAGACTAAGTTATCGAGCTTATATTTAGCCGCAAAATTCATCATTTCATAAGCTTGGCCTTCTTGTTGTTCTCCATCTCCCATGAGAAGGAAAACACGATTTTTAGTCCCGCTTAATTTTTCCGCCAAAGCAAAACCACTCGCTACGCTGGCGCCCACGCCAAGAGGACCGGTGCCATAAAAAACTCCAGGAATTTTTCGGTTCACATGACCCTCATAAATGTCTGTTGATTTTCGAAATTGAGTCAGTACATCTTGCTTAGGAATCACATTCAATTCGGCCAACACACTGTAGACCGCAGGGGAAATATGCCCGTTAGAAACCACAATAGGTTCATTACTCTCAGCCAATCGCTGCGTATAGAGTAAAGCCAAATAATCGATGCAAGAAAGCGAGCCTCCAGGATGGCCCGATTGAGCCGCCGTCACCATCTGCAAAATGCTGCGTCGGCAAGACTTGGCAAAAGCGGAAGTAAAAGCGATTTGGTCAGGGCTTAAGCTCATCGGGAAAGCAGTTGTCGAGTGAGTTTTTTTGAAAGTTCAACACCAGGTTGGTCAAACGCATTTATCCTATAGTACTCTCCCAAAAAGGCAATACTGCATTCAAAGAACATAAAAAGCTGCCCCAGTTCGTAAGCATTCAACTCTGGAATAGAAACGCTGATATTCGGTTTTTTGTATTCAGAAAGAGATTGAGCCGTGCCCCGTTTTTCAACCCGCAAAAGCTCATGAAAACGAAGCCCCGAAAGATAGCGCAAAGAAGTCGCGGACACTTCTGGAATTTGAGGGCTTTCTTCATGTTCAAGATCCAAGAAGCAAAACAACTTATCGCTTGGGCCCTCATTGTAAAGCTGAAGTTGAGAATGTTGGTCGGTCACCCCCAAGGCTGAAATAGGAGTCAGTCCACGGCCTTCTTTCCCGATGCTTTCGGCCAGCAACTGAGCGTACCAATGGGCAAAAGTATGAAGGCGTGAAGAGTAAGGCATCAGCACCGTCATGGGAATACCGCGCTCCCAGTTCAGCAGATATTGAATGCTCGCGAATTGGAAAGGGAGGTTGAGCTCCATCTCCTTCATTTCAAAAAGTTTCGCCATATCTTCCGCGCCTTTCAACAGAGCCTCCAAATCTATTCCAAGGAGGGCAGCAGGGAATAAACCAACCGAGCTGAGGACAGAAAAACGCCCTCCCACGTTCTGAGGAATATCCAGTATAGAAATATCCATTTCTTCTCCTATTCTTCGAAGCTCACCCTGTTCAGGGTCGGTGATAAATACAAAATGTTCTTTTGAAACTTTTTCCTTAAAATAGAAATATTGAGCCATGGTTTCAGGAGTGGTCCCGGACTTGGTGATCACCACAAACAAAGTTTTCTCTAAATCAATAAGCTTTTCTACATCGGCTACCGTATCTAAATTATCCAGCACAAATACACGAGGCAGGCCACTGCGTTGCGCTTCACTCATCAGATTCCAGTAAGGACCTTTAAGCGCATCTCTCAAGCAACTCACTCCGAGAGCACTGCCTCCGATGCCTAAAATCACCACATCTTTATAGCCGCGTTTTTTTTCAGCCATCTGTTTAGCCAAAAGCAGCATAGGCTTCGCATGGGGAAGAGTCAGAAAGCCTTGATCGCGAGCCTTAAAATCTTCTAAAAAAGCAGGGATTTTAGCTTCTTCCTCCTTGAGACGAGTCCACGGAAGGCCATGAAAACCAAGTTCAATCAGTGCATCAAGGTGGAGTTTCATTTTTGAGAGGATTTCCAGTCTTTAATAAACGTTTCTAAACCTTTATCGGTCAAAGGATGAGTGAATAATTTTTCATAAACCGCAAAAGGGACCGTACAAATATCCGCGCCTATTTTTGCCGATTCTTTCACATGCCGTGGGTGACGAACACTCGCTACAATCACTTCTGTTTCAAATTCATACTGTTTAAAAATACTCATGATCTCAGAAACTAAACCAATTCCGTCATCACCCATATCATCCAGACGTCCCACAAAGGGGATTACAAAACTAGCACCCGCTTTAGCCGCCCACA
>CAZHKJ010000061.1:0-7022 GCA_964533115.1 uncultured Candidatus Peribacteria bacterium
ATGGCATGGACAAGAACTTGCTCGGACAAAAAGGGGAAGATTTAGCGGCTCAATATCTTGAGGGGGTTTTGGGCTGGAAACTCCTGGAAAGAAACGTGCATTATCGTTGTGGTGAACTGGATTTGGTTGCCGAAGATGAAGAGGGCTCCCTGATTTTTATAGAAGTGAAGACCCGAAAGAGTTCACGCTTTGGAGGGGTTGGTGAAAGTCTTACCCCTCAAAAAATACAGCGCTTAAAACGTAGCTGCCTCGAATGGATGCGGGAGCATCGGGTTAAGCAAGCCTTTAGAATCGAGTTTTTTGGCTTGGAAATGAAAAAGGGGGCGTGGGTTTTGGAACGTTTTATTGTTGAATAAAATGGGTGTTGTGACTTTTACAACGATGTATTTTCTGCGAGAGAAAGGTCTCCCTAGAATGCCCTTTGAATGATTGAAGCCCATGATGGGTTCTCTTCACTTTTCTCATGGCCATTTGTCTCCCGTCTTATACCCTGCAAGGTTTACGCCCCCGTCCCGTTCAAATTGAAGTAGAGGTAGGCCCTGGGATGCCCATTTTTTCGATCATTGGAATGGCCGGAACCAGCGTGCAAGAAGCAAAAGACCGTATTCGCAGTGCCCTCACCCATAGTGGATTCCCCTTTCCCCTTACCCGTAAAGTCGTGAACTTAGCTCCCGCTGAACTGCCAAAAACGGGGAGCCATTATGATTTGTCCATGGCTTTGGGCTTTTTAATGGCCGGCAAAGAGATCCCCCGCCGAGAGGCTTTATGGGCGATTGGGGAGCTGGGCCTCAATGGAGAAGTTCGGCGCGTGCGTGGGGTTTTACCCGCGCTTTTATTTGCTGTTTCCCAAGGGGTGAAGGAATTGATTTTGCCGTATGAAAATCGAGAAGAGGCTCGATTGGTCTCAGGGCTTAAATTCATTTTTGTGCGGAGCTTATTGGAAGCCGTGCATTATTTAAAAACGGGAGAAATCCCTGCGGAAGACGACTTCAATGAAACACTTTCCAGCCATAAAGAAGGGCCACCGAAAAACTCTTTTCGATTGGATTTTGCCGACATTGCCGGCCACGCCGGGGCGAAGCGAGCTCTTTTGGTGGCGGGTGCAGGGGCTCACCATATTGTTTTGAAAGGCCCTCCCGGAAGTGGAAAAAGCTTGCTCGCGCAAAGCTTTCCCAGCCTGCTTCCCCCTCTCAACGATGAGGAGTTTTTAGAAGTGCTGGCGCTTCACTCTCTCAATGAAAAACAAAATCTTTCCTTTAGTCGAGACCGTCCTTTTCGTACCATTCATCCTCGTTCCACTCCTTACCTTGTTTTTGGAGGCGGAACCACTTTACAAGCTGGTGAAGTGAGTTTGGCCCATCGAGGTGTTCTTTTTATGGATGAAATGCCTGAATTTCGCCGAGAAATTTTAGAGGGTTTGCGTGGACCCTTGGAAGGGAGGACTTTAGATCTTCGCTATGGAAAGGCTTCTTGTGAATATCCTTGCCGATTTCAATTGCTCGCCGCTCGGAATCCCTGCCCCTGTGGTTACTTGGGTGACCCCGAACGAATGTGCAGCTGCACCGCTCATGAACTCCAGCGCTATCAACGCAAAATCTCGGGGCCTATTTTAGATCGCATTGATCTATCGGTTTCGGTTCCTCGTTTAGATTTTGATGAGTTTAAAGAGCCCAAACAAATCTCCTCCTCTCAACTTCGAAATCAGGTTCTGGAGGCTCGTGAACGACAAGCTCATCGCCTACGTGTGCATGGTTTATTCACCAATCAAGAGCTTCCCCCCTCTTTGATTCGCTCTGAACGCCTAGATTCCAGTATTGATGAGCTCCTGCGCCAAGCCGCCAGCCATTATCAACTGTCCGGACGTGCGCTGGATCGGATTCTCAAAGTCTCCCGTACGATTGCGGACCTTGAAAAATCGGAAGCCATTGCTAAAGAACATGTTTTAGAGGCTTTGCAGTATCGAGTGGGTTAAGCCAAGGTCTTGATTCCAGTGGATTACTCGTAGCTTGGCTGCTCTCCTGTCCACCCTGTGATTTTAAGAACCCCCGCTTGCGTGAGCAGCTGCGTCTGCACACCCGTCGCTAAATCGACGGTGAAAAGTACTGTCGTTGGAGTTTCTGTGCTGTCCCAAGCAAGATAAGCCAATTTTGTCCCATCCGGTGAGAATACGGCATTTCCCGCATAGCTAAAGGATTTCCCAGGTGTGAATACCTTCACGTTGGATCCATTTGGATAAAGGGCCTGAGAAAGATTCATCACACTCACTTGAGGCAAAACACTACTCGAATAAACGAGCTGAGCGTCATCCGCTGAAACGTCGTTGACGTAGCCCTCGTAAATCACCCAATCAAAAGCGCCCGTTTCCAAATTCACACGAGCCAAATCTTGAGGTCCAGAGAAGGGGAGTTCTCCCTCTAAAACGGTGGGCTGCAAGCCCAAATAAGCATAATTTTGAGTGCTTTCAAAAACGTAGGCCTTCCATCCATTGAGGGGCAATTCCTTAAAAAACTGCCCTATCGTTTGATCTTTGTAAACGACATCGATGTAATAATTTTCTCCTTGGGATTTGTGAACAAAGCGAAACTCTCCATCCATTATGGTTTCAAGCTCCACCCATTCTTGGCTTTCCAGATTGCTTTCCGCTTCATTTTCGCTACTGGGCACTGCTCTTTCTTCACCCATACAAGCGGACAAATTGAGGCTTAGGAACGAAAGAGAGAGGATGATGAAGGGGTTTTTCATGGAAAATCGGGTGAAATAAGAAAGGAGGCTTAGGCTCTGATCGCAGTTTAAGTGATTTGACTTTTTGTGCAAGAGCACCGACAGCCTCCAGTTTCTCTTGCGTCCCACCCCGTAGACCGTTAAATTCTTTAAGACAAGTTTTTCTCACAACTCATCTTCCTCTTCCCTTGGCCCCAAAAACTCCCAAGCTCGACTTGCCAAAGAAAGTTCTGATCCTCGGATCAGGAGCTCTCAAGATCGGTGAAGCAGGAGAGTTTGACTATAGCGGATCCCAAGCCATCAAGGCTCTTAAGGAAGAAGGGATTGAAGTGGTTTTGATCAATCCCAATATTGCGACGAATCAAACGAGTAAAGGGCTCGCGGATTGTGTTTATTTTTTACCGATCACTCCTGTTTTTGTTGAGAAAATCATTGCTAAAGAAAAGCCGGATGGGCTGCTTTTGAGCTTCGGGGGACAAACCGCTTTGAACTGTGGAGTGGCCCTTAAAAACTTAGGAATATTGGATAAATATGGCGTGAAAGTGTTGGGTACACCCGTTTCTTCCATTGAAAAGACGGAAGATCGTGAGATTTTTAATAACGAGCTCCAAAAAATCAATGTTAAAGTGCCCCGCAGCATTGCCTGCACCACCCCAGCCACCGCCATGAAAGCGGCGGAAAAAATTGGTTTTCCTCTTTTGATTCGAGCGGCTTTTGCTTTAGGAGGGAAGGGAAGCGGTTTTGCCAATAATGAAAAAGAGCTCAAAGAATTGGTGGATACGGCTTTTGCTTTTTCACCCCAAGTCTTGGTTGAAGAAAGTTTAAAAGGGTGGAAGGAAGTGGAATATGAAGTGGTACGGGACTCCAAAGACAACTGCATCACGGTGTGCAACATGGAAAATTTTGATCCGCTTGGGATTCATACCGGAGAGAGCATTGTTATTGCTCCCTCTCAAACGCTGAGCAATAACGAATACCACATGCTTCGAGAATTGGCGCTTAAAGTGATCCGCCACTTGGGCATTGTGGGTGAATGTAATATTCAATACGCTCTTGACCCTCAATCTGAAGAGTATCGTGTGATTGAAGTGAATGCGCGTCTTTCACGTTCTTCCGCTTTAGCGTCCAAGGCTACCGGTTACCCTCTGGCGTACGTGGCGGCTAAGCTTGCACTTGGCTACAGCTTGCCCGAACTTCGAAATGCCATCACCGGAATGACTACCGCCTGTTTTGAGCCTGCTCTGGACTATGTGGCTCTTAAAATTCCTCGCTGGGATTTAGATAAATTCCGTAAGGTCTCACACCAGATCTCCAGTGAGATGAAATCGGTTGGAGAAATCATGGCTCTGGGGCGAAGTTTTGAAGAAGTGATTCAAAAAGGTCTTCGTATGCTTCAAATTGGAATGGTTGGCCTCACGGGAAATGAGCGCCTAAACATCGATACCGAAAATTTGCGCCAAGCCATTTCTAAGCCCACTCCCAAACGTATTTTGGCTATTGCAGAAGCTCTGCGTCAGGGATGGGATGTGCAAGAAATTTATAAGCTCTCAGGAGTTGACCCCTGGTTCCTTGGGAAGCTCCGCCGTATTGTTGAAACGAATGAGCGGCTTGAAAAAGAACCGCTGGATGAAGACTTACTTCGTCATGCTAAACGGCTTGGCTTTTCGGACAAGCAAATCGCCTTGGCTCGTGATGAAGACGAGCTGGAACTACGGAAACTTCGTAAAAAAATGGGCGTTCTGCCTTGCGTGAAGCAAATCGATACTTTAGGAGCCGAGTATCCGGCTAAAACGAATTATCTTTATTTGACCTATCATGGAGATAAACATGATGTGAGTTTTGACAGCAAAAAGAAAAAGGCCATTGTTTTGGGAAGTGGCGCTTATTGCATTGGATCCAGCGTAGAATTCGACTGGTGCTCGGTGAATGCGGTGCGTACTTTGCAAAAGAATGGCTACGAAACCATCATGATCAATTACAATCCCGAGACCGTGTCTACCGACTACGATACTTGCGACCGTTTGTATTTTGATGAGCTCTCCTTTGAGCGTGTTTTAGACATTTATGAGATGGAAGCACCGGAAGGGGTCGTGGTTTCTACGGGTGGACAAATCCCCAATAACTTAGTGAACAAATTAGACCATGCCAAAGTGAAGATTTTTGGAACTTCTCCCAAAAGCATTGATCAAGCCGAAAATCGCCACAAGTTTTCTCAGCTCCTCGATAGTCTCGAGGTAGACCAGCCCAAGTGGAAGGATTTTGCAGACACCAAGAGCGCCTTCGCCTTTGCTGAAGAGGTTGGATATCCTGTTCTGGTGAGGCCTTCCTACGTGCTTTCGGGAGCAGCGATGGCGGTGGCTCAAAATGAAGAAACTCTTCGTGCCTACTTGGATAAAGCCGCACTCATTTCAAAAGAAGCTCCTGTGGTGATCACTAAGTTTGAACTGGGAGCCAAGGAAATTGAAATCGATGCGGTGGCTCAAGATGGGGAACTGCTCATTTATGCTATTGGCGAGCATGTAGAGAATGCGGGGGTACACAGCGGGGATGCAACGATTGTTTTGCCTCCTCAAAAACTCTACCTGGAAACGATCAAACGGATCCGTTTAGCGGCTCGAAAAATCGCAAAAGCGCTCAAAATCAGCGGCCCTTTTAATATCCAATTCCTGGCCGTGAACAATGACATTAAAGTGATTGAATGTAATTTGCGTTCCAGTCGAAGTTTCCCTTTCTGCTCAAAAGTTACGGGCTACAACTTCATTGAAATCGCAACGGAAGCGATGTTGGGAATCGGCAAGAAACGAGACTACAAGACTTTAGATTTAGACCATGTGGGAGTTAAAGCTCCTCAATTCTCTTTTTCACGACTCAAAGGAGCAGATCCCGTGCTCGGCGTGGAAATGGCGTCCACTGGAGAAGTGGCTTGTTTTGGAGATGATTTGCACGAAGCTTTTTTGAAAGCCATGCTCTCCACCGGTTTTGAAATTCCTAAGGAAAAAATCTTGGTCTCTATTGGCAGCATTGAAGGAAAAGCAGATTTTTTACCCGCGGCTCGTAAACTCATTGAGCGCGGCTTCAAACTCTATGCCACTCCCGGGACCGCGAAGGTCTTCCGTGAAAATGAAATCCCTGTAACCGTGGTGCATAAAATGGACAGTGCAGAAAGTCCAAAATTCGATGAGATTTTACGTAAAGGAAAGGTAGACTGGGTCATCAATGTGCCCCGTAATTATTCCCATGAGGAAATGACTTTGGGCTACACCATCCGCCGCCTCACCATTGATAATAATATCCCTTTGACCACCGACATTAAGGTGGCCAAGCTCATGGTGGATGCCCTTGAGCGCTACACGATCGACAATCTTCCCATTGAAGCTTGGTCGCATTATGTGGACTGACAGCTCTCCATTTTCTCGAATGTCCCCCAAAAGTAAGGCACATGTTTAAAGAATGTTTCGAAGCTTTTTTGTTCTGCTTCGCTATGCGCTTCTAAATCCATGGCCCACTTCCAATAATCGGGAACTGCTTCCAGATATTGCGCATATAAATAAGAAGCGGTTTCACAGTCCCCGTTGTCATAAAGCATGTCCCCAAAAGCACGAATCCAGTTTGCATTTTCTGGGTTTTTTTCAAGGGCGGCAAGGAAGTAGTCCGCTGATTTTTGAGGGTCTTCTTTTGCGTAAAAATTGCCCTGCCAAGCCAGTAAATCTCCCGAGCCTTTATCGATCTCTTCTAAGTTGGCTAAGGCCCTTCCCATGCTACTCGGATCTAAAAAAATCAACTGGTACCACAGTTCACTGAAATGAGGGGTCCACTCTAAGGCGGTTTTTAGATGTTCCACTGCCTGAGTATAGGGTTTGCTCCCTTTGTAGAGCGTGTAGTGGTAATGAGACATGAAAGGCCTGAAAATGGTTTGGAAGCCGAGCATGCCTAAAATGATCACCACTGCGGTCAAAGTAGCTCTTCGAATCCAGATGGAATTGGACAGAAAGGAAGGCCGTTCGAGCTCTATTTCTTTACTCTCTAAGGACACTAGTCCTCCCCAAGCAAAAGCGACAAGAACGGCGATGGTAAGATCTGGAAAGGAAAGTTGATTTTGAATGCTATTTCCAATCAATATCGCGCTGAGAATCTGTTTTTCGGTGGAACTTGCCGTGAAAAATACACGCAGCACGTAAAATAAAAGCCCCCCGTAAATCAGGAGCCCAAAAATTCCATAACTGTAAAACTCTTCCAGGCTTTCATTATGAGCACGGTCCACCGAGATGTTGATGTTTTCTTCTAGAGTAAAAAAATCTTTG
>CAZHKJ010000062.1:0-6694 GCA_964533115.1 uncultured Candidatus Peribacteria bacterium
GTTCCATTTATACATATACTAAAGAAAATATCTTTAAGTTCTTTTTCAAAATATTAATTAATTTCTTTTTCAAAATATTCCTAAATATTTTCTATTTTTTCTTTTCAAGTTTCTCTTTTCTTTTCAAATATGCCTTTCTATTTATCTCTTTTAACTGGTTTGTCTTGCTACCTTGATGCTTCAAGTAAACATGATTACAGTCAAATCAGATACTTGACTAGGATATGTATCCATCATCTTTATGGTATTTGTGTAAAGATTGAGATTTTTCCTCTTGGAACGGAACCGTCTTCTCCCGAAGATTTTTTAAACGTTGTTTTGGGTGAAGAAGTTTTAGAGGGGCGAAGTGGTCAAGACTATTTATTGAAATTTTTTGCTTTTGTGCTTAAAGGTGATTTCACAAATGAAGACCGTTTTAGACATTTATCCAATCTGATTGAGATCTTGATTAATCGTGCATACTTACGGAAAGATAAAGCGTTTGTCGAAGGAAATATAGCTCCAGAAAAATTAAGATTGATGCCTTTCTCTCGTTTAAAAGTTTATGTGGATTACCTCGTTGGTCGGGAAGACGAGGAGTGGCAATCCGTTGATCAGGGGGGTGAAGTGGGAGAACTTGAAGATGTAATAGATCAGGGAGTAGCACAAGATTTACTTAGGGCTATGGGAAGTAATTTAGGGAGGTTATTTCTTGCTGATTCTTATGATGGTTTTGCCCCTATCGAGGAGGATGAGGATCCTCCTTCCTCGTTTGTTCGTCGTGTAGCTTCGGTGCAAAAAGGTAATTGGGCAAGCCTCCCTTCAACCTCTCTCTCAGATTTGTCATCTGATGAGGGGCAAACACCTGCTGCCGAACAAGATGAATATGAGGGCTCACTCTTAGTTCCTGGCCAGCCACAAATTCTTACTTCTTATCCAATTCCTCCCTTGTCGCCTTCTTCTCCAGCAGCCATTCTAGCTTTTACTGCTGGCTCTGTGATGGCTGTTGTAGGAGTAGGAGTTTGTTTAACCCTGTTCACTCCTGATCGTCAGGCGGCTCATGTCCAGGCGGCTTCCTCAGGCAATGTTGTGGAGCCTTCTCCTGTTCCCGTTTATGTTTCAAACCCTTCTTCCATTCCCGCCGGCCTTCAAGTCATCAACCCTGGATTGATTCCTTCGATTGATGCGGATGCTTCGGTGATAAGGTCTTTCTTGGCTGAGCTGACTACAGCAGATGCTCTTGCCGTATTTTACTGTCCATCGGATGAACAGATGCAAGATCTGCAGATTTTTTCGCGGAATCCTTTTAAATTTATCTATGAACTAGATGGGGAATTGCTTGTTCGACCGGATAAACAGATGCAAGATCTACAGGTTTTTGCGCGGAATCCTTTTAAATTTATCTATGAATTAGATGGAAGATTGCTTGTTCGATTGGATAGTTGGGCTTTTACGAGAGAATATACCCTCTCTTGTGATGGACTCTCCCCAAATACTTACTATGGAAAGCCTCTATTTAGAGAAGTGACTCTTAATTAGCTATATTCATTCTTACTGCCGTTGGCTGATCTTTTATTAGTGACACCTTTTCACAGACATCCCAATCCATTTCTCCTGGCGCTGCTGTTTTTGTGGCAATGGATAGTGTGGCTCCTTCTATTTTGAACGAGCCATTTGCAGGAATATTGTCCACGTTCACCCCCTTTTCCGTTAAACAGGCCAGTGCCATTAGAGCTTCTTTATTGGCTAGGTTATTACGTTTTTCCTCTCCTTCGTAGCATGTTCTAAAGAAATCTACTAGAATTAAATAAAGAGAATCCCTTTTGTTGACTTTCCCCTTTTCGTCAAAGGCTTTTTTCTCTGGATCATATTTATCTATGCTTCCTTGGAAGACCTCCTGTCGTCTAAATTGTTCTCCACTCAAAAACCCTTTTCCTGTTTGGTACTCTTCATCCATTCGCTTATCGGGATCGCCGCCTTTTTCCATTGCTAATGCACGGTAAGCCTCTGCTTTCTCGCTTTTGTCGTTGAGCTTATGTGGATCTTTAAGGTTCACGCCACCTTTATCTGAATTATATACCTCTGTAGCCATCTTTTTATGATTAATCTTTTAATTTTATCACGATTTTTGAAATCTGTAAACTTCCTAGTCTCGCATTTTTTCCTACGGCAAAAATGGTGGGCGATCCAAGACTTGAACTTGGGACCTCGACATTATCAGTGTCGCGCTCTAACCACCTGAGCTAATCGCCCTTGATAGGTTTTGTGGTTTCTATTTCGAAGATGGTGGAGCTGAGGAGAGTCGAACTCCTGACCTCCTCGGTGCAAACGAGGCGCTCTAGCCAACTGAGCTACAGCCCCACATCGAAACGCTTTCATAACATGAAAGCAGGGAACTTATATCATTCTTCTTGGGCTGAAATCAAGTTGAGTTTGCCTCTTTATTTTTTTTGAGGCAGACTTGGGGCAGATCTGATTCATCTTTTAATATGCAAATCGTGCAGGGACTTGTGGGCATGCTCTTGGGAATTCTGATTTTAGTGTACCGCCCTTATTTAAAAAATTTCACGGGGGACATTGGTTTTGCCGAGCGCTATTTGGGCTCGGGAGGTACCTGGACTTTCTTTATTATATTAGGCGTTTCTTTTTTTGTGCTTTCTTTGATGTGGGCTACCGGCTCCTTGCAAAGCTTCTTGGCGGGGGGAGTTTCACGGTTCTTTTAAGTCTTGTAAAAAATCTCTTGACTCCAGTGATGAGCCTTCCTATAATGTCCCAGCCTAGTTAGGTAGGCTCTACTTTTACATCTGAATGGTTCTTATCCCTATACCCCATAGATTCAAACCATAAGATCTTACCAAAGATCGTTTGAGTTTCTGGGGTGTATGGAATCCATACACCCTTTTTGTTCCTTGAAAACTCGGCAGCTGATCAAATTAAAATCTTTTCAAAAATTTAGTTATTCTTTCTGATTGCCATAAAAGAATTTGGAAGATGACGTTACGACATTGAAAAAAGAGCTTAGAATGGATGCCTTGACTCAAAACTCCGATGAAGGACGCGGCCAGCTGCGATAAGCTTCGGCGAGCTGCTAAGCAAGCTTTGACCCGGAGATTTCCGAATGGGGAAACCTTACAGGAGTTATGTCCTGTAGCCTCGAAAGAGGCGGTAACTAGGGGAACTGAAACATCTAAGTACCCTGGATAAAAGAAATCAAATAGAGATTCCCGTAGTAGTGGCGAACGAACCGGGATCAGCCCAAACCTTATCCTTCGGGATAGGGGGTTGTAGGACCTCAATACGAGGTCTTCTCCTATTAGCCAAACGACCCTGGAAAGGGCGGCCAAAGAGGGTGATAGCCCCGTCGGCGAAAATAGGGAAGAACTCCAGAGTGTTCCTGAGTAGGGTCGGACACGTGAAATCCGGCTTGAATCTGGGAAGACCACTTTCCAAGGCTAAATAAGTTTTGAGATCGATAGCGAACAAGTACCATGAGGGAAAGGTGAAAAGCACCCCAGATAGGGGAGTGAAATAGATCCTGAAATTCTTTGCTCAAAATGAGTCGGAGCCCTTCGGGGTGACGGCCTACTTTTTGTAGAACGGACCAACGAGTTAGCTGTATGATGCAAGCTTAAGGCAGTTAAAGCCGTAGGCGTAGCGAAAGCGAGTCTTAACGGGCGACAAGTATCATGCACTAGACCCGAAACGGGGTGAGCTACCCATGGGCAGGATGAAAATAGGGTAAAACCTATTGGAGGTCCGAACCAACCGGTATTGCAAGACCGGTGGATGACCTGTGGGTAGGAGAGAAATTCTTATCGAACTCCGAGATAGCTGGTTCTCTTCGAAATAGCTTTCGGGCTAGCCTCGATTATATGTATGGGGGGTAGAGCACTATTTAGGCTAGGGGGCAAAATCCGTCTACCAAACCTAGATAAACTCCGAATACCTATACTTTAGATCGGGAGTCAGACGGTGACAGCTAAGTGCCATCGTCGAGAGGGTAACAGCCCAGATCGTCATTTAAGGTCCCTAATAGAAACTTAGTGGTAAAGGATGTGAGAATGCGTATACAACCAGGAGGTTGGCTTAGAAGCAGCCATTCCTTTAAAGAGTGCGTAACAGCTCACTGGTCTATGCGTCCTTGCGCCGAAAATGTAACGGGTCTCATGTTTCTAACCGAAGATGCGAGTATAATTTATTATACGGTAGAAGAGCGTTCGTAGCAGCAGTGAAGTCAGACTGGGAAGTCTGGTGGAGCGCTATGAAGTGCAAATGTTGGTATAAGTAACGTCATCAAAGTGAAAACCTTTGACACCGAAAATCCAAGGTTTCCCAAGCCACGTCAATCGACTTGGGGTTAGTCGGTCCTAAGGTCCAGGCGAAAGCCGTAAACTGATGGATATCAGGTTAATATTCCTGAACAAGATACAAATCGCCCAAGCAAAGCTGGAGTGAGATGTTTTTGGATTCAAAGTCTTCGGACTGAGATGAAGAAACCGTCAAATGAAGGTGGCGCTAGATTCGGGGGGACGCCGCAGGATAATCCGAGCGCATTAAGAATTTGCGTTCAAGTAGTTAGCTTATGCTTATGTAGGTAAATCCGCATAGGTTCGCGATCTATTATGTAAAGGCTTCGCAAGAAGCTGATTCGGGTGAATTCAGCGGACGAGAAAATCCTCGCTTCGAGAGTTGTATCTTACCGTACCGCAAACCAACGCTGGTGGATTGGTAGAGTATACCAAGGTGATCGGGATAACTGCGCTTAAGGAACTCGGCAAAACAGCAGGCGTAACTTCGGGATAAGCCTTGCCTGCACCGTGAGATTATATCAACTTGGTGTAGGTCGCAGCGAATGAACTCCTGCAACTGTTTATCAAAAACACAGGTTCGTGCTAAATCGTAAGATGATGTATACGAGCTGACCCCTGCCCAGTGCCAGAAGGTCAAGAGGAGAGGTGTATGCTTCGAATCTAAGCCCTGGTGAACGGCGGCCGTAACTATAACGGTCCTAAGGTAGCGAAATTCCTTGTCGGGTAAGTTCCGACCCGCACGAATGGGGTAATGATGGGAGTACTGTCTCGAGCGCAGACCCGGTGAAATTACAATACGGGTAAAAATGCCCATTAGATATGGCAGGACGATAAGACCCCGTGCAGCTTTACTATAGTCTGACATTGATTCAGGGCACTACTTGTGCAGCATAGGTGGGAGGCAGTGAAGTGGGGGCGCAAGCCTTCATGGAGCCGTAGGTGAGATACCACCCTTGTTTTGCTTTGAATCTAACTCCCGCTGGGAGGACAGTGTTTGATGGGTAGTTTAACTGGGGCGGTTGCCTCCTAAAGAGTAACGGAGGCGCGCAATTGGTTCACTAAGGTCGGATGGAAACCGATCTAGTCGTGTATTCGCACAAGTGAGCTTGACTGCAAGGCCTACAAGCCGAGCAGGGACGAAAGTCGGTGAAAATGATCCGGTACCACCATGTGGGTGGGGTATCGCTCAACGGATAAAAGTTACGCCGGGGATAACAGGCTAGTCTGGTCCAAGAGTCCACATCGACGACCAGGTTCGGCACCTCGATGTCGGCTCGTCGCATCCTGGGGGTGGAGAAGCTCCCAAGGGTTTGGCTGTTCGCCAATTAAAGCGGTACGCGAGCTGGGTTCAAAACGTCGTGAGACAGTTTGGCCTCTATCCGCCATATCTGTAGGAAAATTGAAGGAAGTTGTCCCTAGTACGAGAGGACCGGGATGAACGAACCTCTAGTGTACCTGTTGTCGCGTCCGCGGCATGGCAGGGTAGCTATGTTCGGTCTGGATAACCGCTGAAAGCATCTAAGCGGGAAGCCAGTCCTAAGAAAATTTTCCCTATTGAATCTCCTAGAAGACTACTAGGTTGATAGGCCACAGGTGTACGCACAGTGATGTGTTCAGCCGAGTGGTACTAACAGATCACTGATGTCGTTTAACGTCTTCTTCCGATTGTTTTATGGCAATTCGAGAGAGTAACGATTTGAGAAATTGATTTTAATATCTTCGCTTCGAGTTTCTAAAGAACTTTAAAAGCGATTTGGTCCAGGCAATTTTAGAGAGGGGGTCACACCTGTTCCCATTCCGAACACAGCAGTTAAGCCCCTCATCGCCGATAGTACTGCGGTTTGAGCCGTGGGAGAGTAGGACGTTGCCTGGACTAAGTCGCTTTTTTTAGTGGCAAAAAGCTGTGTTAAAACAGATGCTTTATAAGAAAAACAGTTTAGGAGTTTTCCTTAGGGTCTACGCTAATAGGCGCTTCTTTTTGATCCTGTTCGAGTGCAAGCTCTTGGTCTGCGGTGAAGCGTTGACTTCTCGAGGTCATGGGATTGTAGGTCTCGTAAAAAAGTTCGATTAATTCTTGTGTGTTTAAAAGGTCTACCCTGAGTCCACAGCTTTCTAATCCTGCACGAACTGTGTTTATTCGTTGTGTGAGGCGTTTTTTTAGTTCAGTGAACTGTCCATGACGTTTTTGAATTTTACCGATGTTATCCGCCGGAAAAATCATTTCAAAAAAGCTTTTTAAAAACCCACGACGTTCTTCGCCAAAGGGATCTTGCGGGATAATCACGTAAAACTGTTTTTCCATGATGTCTGCATATTCTACTAAACGACTGATGTATTCGATGTATTCAAAGGTCTGTTTTTGAAGGAGAGGATTGCTTTGTTTTACGCCAATTTTTTTCAGTTTT
>CAZHKJ010000063.1:0-6661 GCA_964533115.1 uncultured Candidatus Peribacteria bacterium
AATTAATCTGCGGACTGGGAAATCCTGGAGCAAAATATGAAAAAACTCGTCATAATGTGGGGTTTAGAGTTTTAGAGGCCTACGCTGAAAAAAACGAATTTCCTCCTTTTAAAGAACAGGGCAATGCCCTGGTGAGCGAAAAAGGGCAGGGTTTTAAAAAAATCATCCTCGTTAAACCGCTCACTTACATGAATCTATCTGGGGAGGCAGTGGCTCCTCTCATGAATTTTTATAAGATTGAGCCGAAGGATCTTTTAGTGATTTATGACGATGTAGACCTGCCTCTGGGGACTCTTCGGTACCGAGAGAAGGGCTCGGCGGGCACTCACAATGGCATGAAGTCTTTGATTCAAAGTTTGGCCACTATGGAATTCCCAAGATTAAGGGTTGGAATTGAGTCACGTGGGAAAACCAGTCCGGAGCAAATGCCTCTGGATGCTTTTGTTCTAGCTCCCTTTACGGGGGAGGAAGAAGAGCTTTTAAAAACAGTAATTCAGGAAGCTTTAGAAAAATACCTTGCCTAAATTCATAATCTTCCTTAAAATCACCCCGCACTAATCTTTTTTAAATCTATGTTTGCTGTCGTCTATTTTGGAGGGAAACAATACAAAGTTCGCGAGAAGGATGAGCTTGAGGTTGAGAAATTGGAAATCGAACCAGGCAAAAACTTCAAAATCGACGAAGTCCTTTTGATGTCTGAAGAAGATGGAACAGATCTTAAGATTGGGATGCCTTTTGTTGCTGGAGCTCATGTGGAGTGCCAAGTGATGGAACAAGGTCTTGGAGAGAAAATCCGTGTATTTAAGTTCAAAGCTAAAAAGCGTTACAGCCGAACTCAAGGTCATCGTCAGGCTTTTACGGCCATTAAAGTTCTTAAAATTTCTGCGGTAGAGAAAAAAGCTAGCTCCGTCAAAGAAGAGAGCTCAGAAATCACAGAAACCACAGATGAGGCTACTTCCCCTAAAAAGCCCGCTCCTAAAAAAGCAGCAAAGAAAGATTAAGCATTCAGCCGCTTAATGTTTTGAATCATGGGAGAACTTAAAACGAAAAAGAATGAGGCTAGCGTAGAAGCCTTTTTAGACGACATAGAAGACCCAAAAAAGCGTGAAGACGCCTATGCGCTACTCAAGATCTTCACGGAAATCACTAAAGAAAAAGCCGTCATGTGGGGAGAGGCTATGATTGGTTTTGGTTCTTATCATTACAAATCCAATCGCAGCACCCAAGAAGGCGACTGGTTTTTAACGGGCTTTTCACCACGAAAACAAAATATAAGCATCTACATCATTCCTGGCTTTGAGCCTTATAAAGAATGGATGGAAAAATTAGGGAAATACAAGGCAACGGTCTCTTGTCTCTATGTCAAACGTTTGTCGGATATTGATCTCGAAGTTTTAAAGAAAATCATTAAAGATTCCGTTGATCTGATGAAAAAGAAATACACTTAAATAGCTCATTTGACTTTCTCTTCCTAATTGATTAGATTTTCTCCGCACTTTTGTTGAACTCGTTGGGGGTTCGCCAAGCGGTAAGGCACCGGGTTTTGGTCCCGGCATGCGGGGGTTCGAATCCCTCACCCCCAGCCAAAGTAAACCTCTACTAGTTATTGAGCTTTCTTATGTCTAAAAAACTTCTCCTCCTTTTTTCTCTTGGTGTCATTTTAGTGCTGGGTGTGTTTTACATTTTTTTCTGTTCTTTGGCTCAAAAAGAGGAGTCTGTCACTGAACAACAGAACTCAGTTGATAGCACAGATGTTGAGGCACCGATGGTCTATGAAAATTGGGATCACATTTCCAATAGCGCAAGCAAGTATCTCATCTGGAGTGGGAAAGAGTTGGCCATGGTGGAGAACTGTCCTGGGGGCTATGAAGAAGCCTATGGCAAAGGTAGCGAGGTATGGTTCTGTAAAGATTGGGATAACCGTTGGCTTCAGTTTGAGGACCTGTACGGGACAGAGTTTCCTGTTTCTATCGAAGCAGGAAATCGTTTTTTAATGGATTGGCGAAACATAGGTGGGTCGAGTTTCCAGCAAACCATGAGTCCGGATGAAAAATATTGGATTTATCTTGACACCTGGTCTGGCAGTGAAGATCGTTTGATGGTTTACAATATCGAGGCAGCAACAGAGAAAAAGTTGATGTCCTTTTTAGCAGTGGATAGATCAGACGATATGAATTACTGCAGCGATGTTCGATTCTTTGGTTGGAGTTTGACCCATACAGGTTTAGGCATAGTGGTTATGAATCGTGGTGCGGATGATAGTTATCCAGAAGATACCAAGTTATTCATCCTTACAATTGAGGGGGGAGAACTGACTGGCAAAAAAATCGCTGATATCCCTGTGGTTACTAATTGTTCATCTAACAACGGACCTGGATTTGCTATTGCTTGGGTCGACGATGATACCGTGGGCTACTATGACTCTGAGGACGATTCAGATGGCAATGGTGTTAATGACGATCTTGATGATTCTGCTTCCTGGAATATTTTTAGTAGTGAAAATCCTTGGAATTCTGATTTCGTCCATTACTATGAAGTGGAGTAATTTTGCTTATTTAAAGGGTACTAGACCCGAGTGGCCAGCCATTATGGGCATGATTTAGGTCTATAACCCGAGTCGATATGGATAAAAAGATACGTACTCTACTGCCTCTGATTTTGTTACTCGTTTTACTGGGAGCTTTTTCGTTGAGGCTTTTTTTAAAGAATGGGGATGTGACTTATACAACTATGGGGCTTGATTCGACTGTCTATCGTGAATATTTATTTGATTCAGGCAGATATCAAGATTCTGGATTTACAAGTCGTGCTTTAGAGCTCATGGTCTTATCAGAAGACATGTTGATGGAAGAATCCTCAATAGTGCAAAGTGGTGAACCCATGCAAAGTGTAGCTGTTACAAAGGAGGAAATGGCCCAGGGCATTCTAGAAAAAAGAATCTTCGGTGAAGATGTGTACGAGCTTCGTCCCAACAATGGTCATACTATAGACACCGACTACTCTATTTTCGAAAATGGAATTTTACTCTTCACTGCATCGATGGACTACGGAGCAGATGGCCCAATTCTAGATTGGAGAGTTGTTGATGGAGGTCCGGCATTTACATTTAGAACAAGCTGTAGCCCTAAATGCGGTACAGACATATTTTATGGTGAACTCATAAGTCACAAGTATGATGTAAAAAATCCAAGGTATCTTTTCACTTACCAAGGGGAACTTGGTTTTGTTGCAGACGACCAAAATGGCGATGCGATATTCTTTGGAGGTGGATTTGTCACTCTTGTTTTTGACCATATTCATACATATAATTGCTGTGCTGTAGATGAGATTCTTCCTAGAGTTTATAGCAATGGGATCTTACTTTTTTATGGACAACGTGGGGGGCAAGATTATCTTACAGAAGTAGCCTTAACTAAAAATCTATGAATAAATATCTTCTTATCGGAGTCGCTGTTTTTTTAACCGCTTGCGCTACGGAGCCACTGCAAGAATCTGAGGAAGAAGCTCAGATGGGATATGGAGATAATGCAGTCTATGCAAACTGGGACCTTCTTGACGCTGGTGATTTTACGGTGCTTGCCCCTTCAGATTGGGAATTTACACCTGAAATGGGTATAGATTCAATCGTTGGAAAATTCTCTAATAATGAAATGGCTTTGATTTTTAGTTACGGGATTTATAGCTCTGGAGACTATTTAAATGATTCAAGCTATTTAGAGGATGCTTCCGTTTACACTGTTGAGCAAGAAATAATTGATGAACTTGAGGCAAAGATATTTATTCCTAAAGAAGAGGGTGAAGGGAAACCTCTTGTTATGTCTATTAAGATGGATCAAAAGAATTTTGAGATCTTAGGGGAGGGTCTAAATCAAGAACAAATACTTTTAGCCCTTGAAATTTTTAGATCAGTCAATTTCAAGTCAAATCTGCAAACTTATGAAAACTCTCTTTATTCCATTGAGTATCCTTCAGCTTGGGAGCTCAAAGAAGAGCGAGTTGGGACAGGTGGACCCTCAACAGGCAGAAGAACAGACTTTTATAATCTTTCCGTTGATTCACCTGCTTGTCCTGACGAAATGATCTATTTGTCTATTGAGACTGGTGGATGGTGGGATGCAGGGTTCTTGAATGATTTTGACTCCATGGTGAAATCTGAAGGGTTTTACGCAGGAATGGAGCCTCAACTTGGAAAATGGTCGGGTGAATTAGTGAAAACAACGATTGGCGGGAATGATGCTTACCAAGTGGATAGTTTAGGTTGGGAAGTAGGGTGCAAGAGCAAAGACTACATTGTGGAAACGGACAACGACGGAAGCTTCATGACCATTGAAATTTCTGCGGGTGAAGCTGCTGGTAATGAGGAACTCGTAAAACAGATTTTGGATTCAATCGTATTTAAAAAATAGCCCAAAGGGTTACTAGGCCCCAGTAGGCAGCCATTATTGATATGACAAACCTGATCTGAAACTCCCGCGAGCTTACGCTCGGGGAGTTTCAGTGATAATGAAAACGAAGATCCGAACGAAGTTGAAAATATTCTGAAACAAGTGGAAGAACTTCGTGCTAAAGCAAAAGCTTTAAGAGCTGAGGTGGGGATACTATAGTTCTATAGACGCTCCCAGTCTCGTCTGCTACTTTAGAGCAAAATAAACCATTTTATGAAAAAACTTTTATTCACATTCCTTTCGGTCACTTTATTGGGAGCTTGTAGCTCCAGTCCTGTTGTTGTCGAGTCGAGTTTCGATATTATTTTTAGTTATGGCTATGGAGTCCAAGATAACAAGCTAGATAGTATTCAAAACACATTCACCAAGGATATGATCTTAGCCGACCCAATAACGGTTGAGCTGACTTTATCAGATGATGAGCTTAAGGAGATTGAAGATAAAATAACTGAACTTAATTTATTTGAGAGTGACGAAGATGAAGCTCCAATACAGGTATCTCCTTGCGAGCACTATTCAATAACTGCTGAATACAACACAAAACGGGATAATGGTGGGCGCAACAAAAAAACAAAGTCTATGATGTGGAATTGTAGTCAAGATACCGGCCCTAACGCTGAATTTGTGGACTTCATGAAAGATCTAATTGAGTCTCAAGAAGAGTATCAAGCTCTGCCAGAGGTAGAAGGAGCGTATATGTAAATAGTGGATTCTACATTATGAGAATCAATTCCTTTACAAAGATTGATTCAATGCAGGCTGTGGATGTTTTTGAAGATACACAAGGGTATTAGGCTAGAACAGACAGCAAACAGCTTCTTATTCGGGATACTTACTTGCCACCCAGTTGGCCAGCGGTTAGACTTAGTCTGTTTTACCAGATGCGTAAATCTTAATTCCTATAATGAAATGATCATGAAGAATAGAATATTTATTTTTATACTTGCTCTATTATTAGCCTCCTGCAGCTTAGAAGTAGAAACAAACCAAGAAATAGAAACAAATCAAGATGCTTCAGGCTCTTCTGAAGAGCTTATTGCTAACGTTTTAAAGAGTGATTATGAAACGATATACGAAGATGCCTCGATGGAAATGAAATATTACGTCTCTAAAGAGCTATTTTTGAATCTGTTTCGTCTTCAAGAAAAAATAAACGGCAAAATGCTGGAAGCCGAGTTTCAAAATGAAACAAGTGGAGAATACAGTTTTTCGAATACCCAAATTTATCACTATCAACTTAAAAACGAGAACGATGAACCCTTCACTTTAACAGCAGAATTTATAAATGGACATCTCTTAAAGTTTAATATAGATAAGGTAGAAGGAGCAAATGAATCTGATTTTGTTAAGAGCTTAGTCACTCCTGTTGCAAATTTACTCAGAGAACAAAATTCTAATGAAATATATCAATTGTTTGATGAAAAATACCCATTAGACCAAGTTGAATCGGTAGTGGAAGAAATAGCAACTCATTTTGATGGTGTTCCTAGTAAATATGAGAGCTATTGGACGGACAGTGACGAAAGTGGAAGAATAATGGTTGCCTTTGTATATGCTTATGAAGCTAAAGGATATTTAGAGTATAGGTTTTATATCGAAGAAGAAACCTATCCTTTAGCCGGAATATTTTTCACTCTAGACGAGACTACGAAGCTCCCTTAAATTGAGATTGAAAGGCTGTTAATCACTGCATTTACAGAAAAATGAAAATATTCCTCAAAAAAGGAGCAGAAATTCTGTTGCAACAGACGTCTACACTGAAAAATGCATCTATTGCTTTGATTATTTCGCTTTTTGCTACGATTTCATATCACTACTACAAATTAGAAAGTGATCTGGATTGTAATGGCTACTATGACTTTTTTATCTACAATGTGCTTGAAGAAGTGCTCCTTCCAATAGGGCTTATTGTAGTCGTCCCTTTAGTTGTATTGAGTTCAATACTTCTAATCAAGAAAAAGCAGATTCGCGATCTACTGGTCATCGTTTTTTTATTTCTGGGACTCATGGCGCTCTCTAAATTTTTTATAGAGGATACACTCTTCACTTGTGTTTTCGAAGAGATGTCGCCGTGTATCTTTGGCTGTGCTCACTAGCTTGAAACGCCCTATAACCCCAACTTTATGAAAAATTTAACTAAAATAATACGGAGTTCCATTTTTATTACCCTTTCTCTTTTTTCTTTATTGACTGGTTGTGTGAATCAAAATGAAGCC
>CAZHKJ010000064.1:0-1048 GCA_964533115.1 uncultured Candidatus Peribacteria bacterium
CTTTTCTTGGGAATGCCCTTATTGCAACAGACCAACCACCATCGTTCACACAAACTCAAAAGAAGAATCCATCACCATGGAGATGGAAAGTGCCGACGGAAAGAAACTACTAAAAGTTCATTTCGTCGTTTGTCCAAATACAGCCTGTCACAAATACACACTCACAGCAAAGTTATATGATTATGTGCATGTGAATGGTGCCATGTATACTGGTTGGAAAGCGACGAAATTATTAAAATCTTGGAATCTTGTTCCACAATCTCAAGCAAAGATATTTCCTGATTATATCCCACGAGCCATTTTAGATGATTATGAGGAGGCTTGTGCCATACGAGATTTGAGCCCGAAAGCATCTGCTACTCTCGCACGAAGATGTTTGCAAGGAATGATCCGAGATTTTTTTGGTGTCAAACCAGGCAAGCTGGTCAATGAAATTAAAGCCATAGAAGATAAGGTTGAACCTGCTGTATGGAGCTCAATCGAGGCAGTGAGGGGTGTAGGCAATATTGGAGCCCATATGGAAAATGACATCAACTTGATTATTGACGTTGAGCCAGAAGAAGCACAGCTTCTAATAGAGCTTATCGAGTTGCTACTTGTTGAATGGTACGTAAATAGCCACAAACGCGAAGAGCAACTAGAGACAATAAAAGCACTGGCTAAAAAGAAGCAGGGACTGAAAAATCCCGTGGATACTCAAAAAGCTAACCCCGTGAAGCCTTAAGATTTAAGTAAATTCGTTATGAATGTAGACTTTTATATTTCACGGATTAGGATTGAAAACTTTCGTGGTATACACCACCTAGACCTCGACATTCCAACCGACTCGGTTCTAACTCTAGTTGGACCAAATAATGCTGGTAAAACGACTGTTTTAGATGCGCTGAGCTACTGTTTATGCTCTTTGAAGTTCTTTAACTATCAAGTGGGTGAATTTGATTTTTACCATGCCAGCGACGGCACTATAGAAAACGAATTTCTAATTGAGGTGTCTTTTACAGCAAAAGAAGGTTGTCAGTTGCCAGCTGTAAAAGGCGGCGTAGGAGAT
>CAZHKJ010000064.1:1108-1721 GCA_964533115.1 uncultured Candidatus Peribacteria bacterium
GGAATGAAAGTTGTCGGATGGTTGGAAAGTTTAGAAGCTGAGCATAGACTCGTTAATCAAAGTGGAGATGAAATTCTATTGGCAACGTCCACTCCCGTATCCAAGACGAATGCGGGCAAGTATAAGGGTGGCGGATTTGGGAGCAGAAGATACGCAAGATTCGCAGAAATCAGAAAACATATGCCAGAGATATGGCATTTAGACCCCAAGAATATTTTTTCTTCGTTATACGACTGGAAAAGTGGCCCACTTTCAAAGCTCTTGGAACTGTATAAAAAACATCTTTTTACAGATGAATGGGAGATAGATGGTTCAGACAAGAAGAAAATGCCAGAGACCTTGCATAGAATTCATGAATTCTTAAGTGACAAAGCTCTAAAAACCCCTTTTTGGAGTGAAGAGTTGCAGCCTAAATTAAACGAGAAAATCAAGGGTTACTTGGGACGTACAAATGAAGTATCTGTCGCACCAAAACTAAATCCTATTGAGGCGTGGATTCTTTCCGAGCTAAAACTCCATATCACACAAGGTGAAGGATACCCAGAAATCGATTCTAAAAAGCTCGGTGACGGTTGGCACAATCTCCTTAGATTAGCATGTCTTGAGGTTCTTA
>CAZHKJ010000064.1:1778-6522 GCA_964533115.1 uncultured Candidatus Peribacteria bacterium
TGGAGGAGCCAGAAGTGTATCTACACCCACACCTAAGAAGACGGCTTAAAAAAACCCTAAAGGGATTCCAAAATAATGGCCATCAAGTATTACTGTCGACTCATTCCCAAGAGCTTATCGGTTTTTCAGAAAAAATTGTCCGCCTTACGACAACACCTGCTGGCACAAGCAAACATGAATATGTTTCGAACGCTTCTTATAAAATTGAGGATAAGTTATTTGAAAAAGGGAATCACGAGATTGTATTTGCTTCAAAAGTGATCCTCACGGAGTCTAAAAATGACCAAGCTTCAATACTTCTTGGTTTAAGTAAGTACGGCCTGGACTTAGACACCGATTGCACTTCAGTAATTGATTGTGGGGGTATAGCGAGCATCCCTGCGTACGCTTATTTATGCAAACAACTGGGGATTCCTTGGTTGGCCGTACATGATCTTGATATGATGCCTTCTGGCTCACAAAAACCAGTTACCGAGAGGACAGTAGCAAATTTAGCTGGATTGAAGGGGGCAAGCGATGAAATCGTAGCTTTAGATAACGACCTTGAAAGTGCTATTGGTTTTGGCGGGCTTCCCAACGAGAAGGTCACGTTGGAATGGCTCAGTTTGAACTTTGAACCTTTAGATCTTACTGCGTTAAAAGCGGATACTTCAAAAGTTAAGTTTTACGAAGCATTGAACAAATGTAAGGATTGGTTGGTGGCGTAAACAATCAAAACTCCACCTTCTCTTGTAAGTCCTCCAAGCGATTCTGCGTGTAGATCGCAGTAGTCTGAATATTTGAGTGGCCGAGAATCTGAGCCAACCCCACAATGTCACTGGGGTTCTTCTTCAAGTAGTTATAGGCGAATGTGTGGCGTAAGGCGTGGGGGTGGCAGTGGATTCCTGCCTTCTTAGCGTAGAAGTCGATAATTTTATTCAGTGTTATGGGGATTTTAAGCTCGCCTCGCTGTCCAATGAATAAAGTGCCCTCGTTGGGATTTGCTTTGATGTATTCGAGCAGTAAGGGGCGGATTTGGCTGTTCAAGGGAACGTTCCGCGTTTTATTTCCCTTTGCTGAACGAATGAGAGCGTGACCTTTTCTTTCGCTAATATCCAAGTCCTCTCGCTTCAGCGCAATTACTTCGGAAGCACGAAGACCCGCTCCCAGCATGAGCTGAACAATCGTTTCGTCTCGTAAATTCTTTCGGACTTCAATTTCTCTTAGCAGCTTGCGGCAGTCAGCCTCGCTTAGTGATTTGGGAGCAAGAGGCTGAACCGTTGGAGCTTTGAATTTCCGAAAAGGCTCGTGATCAATTAGCTTTAGCTCCTTGGCCTCGTTCACCAACTCACGAATACTGGAGAAGCGACGGATCAGCGTTTTGGGTGAAAGTCCCGCTTTCTCGCCATCGTCTCTGTATGCTTGTAGTGGAGAACTGGTAATAAAGCGCACGACAAAGGTTTCCTTGAAACGTGCCTCGTACCACACAACGAAATGCGCGATGTCCGAGAACAGAGCCTTCTTGGAGTTGAGACTCAAATCCCTCTCAGCAAGGTTCTGAAGCAGCGTTTGGTGCTCTTCAATAAAGCTCTCAATTTTATTTAGCGAGTTCCTGGGGAGATAATCTGCGATTTGAGGGGCGTTTTGCATGGTGTTGGGGTTAAACTGTATAAATAATGCGTATTATTTAGCGAAAATTTTTTAGGCTTTAAGAAACAAGTCCATAAGTCCCTGTTTCAACTCCAAAGTGGACAGGCTAATATTGTCCACTACGAAGTCCGCCATTTGTGCGTATGGCACTTTGCTTTTTAAGAATCCTCGCTTTTGTTCTTCAAGCTGTTTCTTTATTTTACGCACGACCTCGATCTTGGTTTGCAGTTCCTCACTGTACCCAGAATCCACCCAGTCGTTGTGAAGCGAGTTCTCCAACTTCCACAGCAAACCCAGCCTTTTGAGGTCTCTTTTGTTCATTGTGTACGCCAAGCCTGCGGAGGACTCCGCTTGGGCTTAACGCTTACAGTTTAGTTTCAGGCTGGGATGAGATCAACCTTGAATAGAGCTGATGATTTTGGCTTCAATTTTTGCATTTGCCTGCTTCACTTGATCTCCAAGTGTGAACAAGTCGTAGATCAGCTTGAAACCACTTACAATAATCCAAATAGCCGTAATAGCCCAAAGTGCAGTGTTAGAAGCTATCGGATCTTGCGCCTGATAAAAAACTGAGAAAATGAGGAATCCTATCGCCCCCAAGTGTACAGCTGTCATGTCTGTTCGTTCCAAGTAGGCCTGATGTACGCCGAATCCACCGAGGAAAAACCACAGCAAGTATGCCATTCCTGTCTTTTTTCTTTGCCTCTCATATTCCATGTTAAACAGTTGCAGGTCTTTTGCGGACATTTTTTGTTTGATTTTTATGGGATCTGGCTTTTCCATATTGCGGGGTTAGGGTTGAATAAATCCTCACGCACCCCAAAGTGGAGCGCGCCAGGGACTCACCCAATCATGAATGTCCACAAAGTGGCAATTCTACATTGGACCGCTGGACGCGCTCCATATTGTTTAGAATTGCCGACATACAAAGATGCCTTGCAGAGATTCATGATATTTGGGTGAGTGCCAACAGTATATTTGAAGAGTCCTTAAGATTCAAGATCACGTCCAAAATCTATTAACGTGTTAATAGTTTGATCGCATAGTATTTCGCTGGATTTCGTTTTGGCGAAATGAGTTTCAGGTTAACGTTTCACCACATGAAATGGGGAAACAGCCTCTTTTTTGGTTCGGTCCGATGGCTTGAATCGAATAAAACGCTATTAAAAGTTTGATTGCATGGTGTTTCGCTGGATTTCGTTTTGGCGAAACCAATTTCAGGTTAACGTTTCACCACATGAAATAGGAAAATAGCCTCTTCTATCAACTCCCTTCAGGTTAGGCGAAAAGCTTATTGAGCAGTTTTTAAGGTGGCTCAATCTGTTAACCTTGGGTGGGGGGGTGCCTAGCTCTGGGGTAAGCGCAATCCGTGCGTGTCTTTTTGGCGTGAAAAGGGTATGCTTTGTCCATGGGAAATCTCTTCCTCCTCGTCTTCCTTTGCGCCCCTTTCCTCTTCGCTATTGGTATGGTTAATCCTGCCTTGTTCACGAAAGTGTTTGGCAAACTCCCTACTCGTTTGCTCATCGCTAAAGCATCAGGAGCTTTGTTCGTTGGAAGCTTTATTGGGGCAGGAGTCACTCTGGATCCCCCTCCTTCTGCTTCCAGTCAGGAAGTACTTATTGAAGAAAGTATAGAACCGATTACTGAAGAAGCCCCTGATTTAACAAAACCCCTCGCTGAGACTTCTGTGCCTACTGAAGAGACTACAGTCGTTGAACAAAGCACCCCCGAAATTGAAAGCCCCTCCCGTTATGTGGAACCAGAACCCGTTGTAGAGGAGCCCGTCTATGTGCCTCCTGTGGTTGAAGCAGAACCTGAACCCGAAGCCCCCAGCTATACTTGCTCTTACAATGCTTATAACTGCTCCGATTTTTCGAGCTGGTATGAAGCCAATCAAGTCTACAACTACTGCCTTTCCATTGGAGCGGGTGACATCCACGACTTAGACCGAGACAATGACGGGGCTTGTGACACCCTTCAGTAAACTATTAATAGTTTAATAGTTTACTTTAGATGACCTTTATTGATGACTGTATTAGAGATAAAATTTTGCTCTGACTGACTGAGTTTTTTTCTTTTGAGTGTTTTGAATAGGTCTTGAACTTCTTCTTCAAGAAAGAGGTGTAGACCCTAAAAACTGCAGTTACCGCCTATCCACCTAATGTTTGAGTTTAATTGTTTTGAACTCATTTTTTAGGACAGAATCAAGTTTCATCTTGCTACTATTCCTTTTCTTTGAATAAGTATAGATCAGCGAATTACTTTTTAGATCGTAGACCATATTATCAGGAAGCATCTTTTTTATTATTTCCCTGGCTTCTTCTTTATTTATTTGCAAGATTTTTCCTTTAGTTGATTTCGGATAATTCCAAATATACCCTTTTGCGAAGTTAGGCAGTTTCTTTGCAACCATTTTCATGATCTTCTTATCAAAAGAAGAGATTTTTTCTGGATGCGTGAAAATTCCATAACCAAAAATTTCAAAGAAAACCCTAAGCATCATTGGATAATATCCCTTCAGGTTATCGTTTTCGATTGTCTCTTCTAACATGAAATGAAGTCTTTTTTGAATTGCCTCAAGTGTTGCAGGACCAACTGGATTGTCCCGATTAATTCCTTCATCTAATATATTATATATGTCCAAAAAATAAATCCTTTCGTCAGGAAATCCTTTAATTGTTTTGTTGGGCTCCAGTAATAAGTAAATCCCTTGGGCTAATATTCCAAAAAAATTGTGATCTCTATATTTATCATAAAATTTTCTTTTTGAGGCATATGTATTTGTTGGGATTTCAGGGATTTTTTTATAGTAATTAACTATTTTATCGCTATTTTTAATAATTTGGTGACATAAATCAGAGCACCAAGACGTGGAGATATAGCCTTCATTCAAACCTACGAGCTGATTAAATCTATTGAATCCATCTAACAGACTTTCTGAGTATTCCAAGCTTGACTCGATATCATCAAAAAAAGTTTCCAACAGTTGACTCCAAAATTCAGAAAAATTTTTAATATAAATTTCATCATATTTTTCATAAATTGAAGCTATTCTTTCAAATGGGCGGTATCTACCAATAACTTTATAATCTCTTAAGAGCGTATCTAATACAAT
>CAZHKJ010000065.1:0-5514 GCA_964533115.1 uncultured Candidatus Peribacteria bacterium
GGTAATCTCATGACCTTGATTGATAAGTTTATCGGCAAGATGGCTTCCAATAAAGCCTGATCCTCTGGACTCCCCTCCCTTAAACGAACCAACCCAGAGAAAGCCTGTCGAAACATATCCTCCCCTGCATGCGCCTCAACTCCAGACACTGAAAAATCAAGGGAATTCAAATCAAAACCAGCCTCTGCACATGCACGGATTATTCTTTCATTAACAGACTCACCTCTATTCGAACCATCGGGCAATTGATCAAGGGATACCAATATCAATCGATGTCCCAATATCTTGCGTAGCTCATCAGTGACCAAAGAATGGCTACCCTCCGATTCAGGGCCTTGAACGACTACCATTATTTGACTTAGGGTCATTTTACACGCACCCTGCAAGAGACTCACAGAAGCCGAAGAATCTGCTAGTGGAGACTGATTTAAATGAAGAACAGTAAACGCGGATATCTGGCGAGAAACAAGTGGTAGAGAAGCATCACGTTCTGGAGATGACATGAAGAAAGAGGATTAAAATTAAGATAGAGAGTATAGATTCAAACATAGTAAGAAAAAATCGTCAAGTCCTTCCCCAAAAACCGCAGGGAATGCTATAATGCAAATGCCCCAAAATCATGATCCAACAATGCGAATCCTAAAAAAAACCGCGGTCTTGCTCCTGATGATTTTCAGTTTAGGCACACTGATTTCTATTCAAATGAGCCATTGGATGGCTGCGCAGCCAATGCAGCATGGAGCTCATGAATGTTGTGACTTTGCCCCGATCCAAGCCTCAAAACCCACAACTATTTTTGGGCTCCTTTTGCCCAGCCTTCTTGCGATTACGATCGCATTCAGCACTCTAAAAAAGTCCCCCCAAGAAAATCATCTAAACTTTAGCCCTTTAGTCGTACCCGTGCATCACAGACGATTGCTTAAAGGCATTGTTCAAAGAGAATGATTGAGAAGAAATCACTCATCCTTTTTAAATCATCAATTCAAATATCATGAAAAATTTTATTCTCCTTTCCACAGTCCTTACAAGTTCCTTTTTGCTTTCTGCCTGCACACCCAGCTCCAACGAAACCAGTTCCATGATGGAAGACCCCATGATGGAAGATTCCATGGAAAATGTGGATCACTCCGCAATGGGCCACGACATGAAAAGCATGATGGTCCAAAGCGATGAAGACTTCATTGCTCTGATGATCCCTCACCATCAAGAAGCCATCGACACCGCCAAAGTGATTTTAGAAAAATCCGAAAATACAGAGCTCAAAACACTGGCCCAAAACATCGTAGACGCTCAAACACTTGAAATAGAGCAAATGGAGAGCTGGGGTAAAGAATGGTTTGGATCCGACTTTAAGGCCAGTGAGCAGTATGAAGAAATGATGCCCGACCTTTCCGTTTTGGAAGGAGAAGCGCTCGACCAAGCTTTCATTGAAGGAATGATCGGACACCATGAAATGGCCATCACCATGGCTTACGAAATTCAAATGATTACCGAACAGATCGAACTTCTTGAGATGGCCGATGCCATCATCGATACCCAAAGCGCTGAGATCAAAACAATGGAGGGCTGGTTGAACTAGAAAGACCACGATCAAAAGAACAGCATCCAGAGAGGGCTAGGGTTTTGCACCCTAGCCTTTTCCTAAGTTTTAGGAAACCACGGAATGAAGATGGATGTACGTTTTTTATAATCCTCCCATTGAGGATTCCCCTCATAGCGTCGTTCCAAAAGCGGTACTCCCGAAACAAAAAGAATCAAGAGCGTGATGAGCAAAGGACCAAAGAAAAAGACCCAAGCTCCGGGGACGGATAAAGCAATAAGAAACAAGCCCCACCACTGAGTGACTTCTCCAAAATAATTCGGGTGACGCGTATATTTCCATAAGCCCGTCCTCATGATCTCTCCCGGTTTTTTCACTTTGATAAAAGCGCCCAATTGAGCATCTCCTATCACCTCAAATAAGTAGCCCAACACCCAAACCCCTAAACCTAAAAAATCCAGCCACGTCAAAGGCCCGGCAGAAGCGTGCATGTGTACCCACAAAACAGGAGAAACAATCAAGAGCGCTAAAAGGCCTTGAAGTAAAAAGACTTGAAAATAAGAGCGAAGAGCCACATGCTTCCAATTTTTCTTCATTTCAGTATAGCGAGGGTCTTCACCCTTCCCCCAGTGACGATGAAAAATATGCGCACTGAGACGAAGCCCCCAAATCAAAACTAAGACAAAACTCAAGATTTGCCTGGAATCCGGCTCGGCATAAAAAAAGAGCGCCATAGCCACCAAAAGAATAAAATAAAGTCCCCACAAAATATCGGCGATACTATTGTCTTTTTTTAGATGAGCAATCCCAAAACCTAGCGTTAAAAAAATGAAAAGTGGAGCTAGTAAAACACTATAAAACATGGAAGAATAAGGAGGAATTAAAGAAAGACTTTTACATCCTATCAAGTTCACCATATGAAACAACTTATAATCGCCTATTTCAGTTCACTCGTCACCATGCTCGCCATCGATTCTGTTTGGCTCAACCTCATGATGAACCGCTTCTACAAGCCTCGCATGGAAGAAATATTGGCAAAAAATGTTTCGTATGGACCCGCGGTTGTATTTTATTTGCTCTATGCAATGGGTCTACTGCTTTTGGTGATTCAACCCGCATTAAAAAATGAAAGCCCACTGTGGCAGGTCTTTTTGTATGGAGCCTTATTAGGGCTCAGCTGCTACGGAACTTATGATTTAACCAGCCAGGCCGTTCTGAAAAATTGGCCCAGCAGCCTAACGATAGTCGATCTGCTCTGGGGCACTTTATTAACCGGAGTGGTTGCCGTAGTAGCCGTTAGCGTCACAAGGTGGCTTTAAACGGACTCTCGAAACTTCAACCCATCCCTTAACCTCCCTTTTATGGCCTCCGATTGCTCCATGGACATTGTCAGTCAATTTGACCTTCAAGAAGTAAGGAATGCGGTGGATCAAGCGAAGCGTGAAATTGGAACCCGTTTCGATTTAAAAGGTTTAGATATTGAAGTGGAACTCACCGACGAGGATGTAAAACTCACCGCTCCCTCCGAAATGTCTCTAAACACAACATGGGACATACTGCTTCAAAAAATGATCAACCGAAAACTCTCGCCAAAAATACTGAAGAAGGGCGATTTAGAAAAGATGGGCGGAGAAAAACTCCGTTTCACCATCGAGCTGACTAAAACACTGGATCAAGAAACCGCCAAACTCATTTCGAAGCTGATTCGAGATCAATTTCCAAAAGCAAAGCCTAGTATTCAAGGCGAAAGCGTACGAGTGAGTTCTAAGTCACGCGATGAGCTACAAGGAATCATTGCCATGCTAAGAGCCGAAAAGGAACTTCCTCTCCCTCTCGATTTTACGAATTACCGCTAAAACTGTCACTTTAAACCAGCTCTTAGCGTCTAAAACCTCCTCTTCCGTGGGGTCTTCCTCCACGATGTTCAGAACGTCCCGCTGGACGATCTCGAAGAGCTGCCCGTTCTACAAAGGTAATCGCATGTCCTTGTTTATCCGCTCTACCCGTACGTCCAATTCGATGAACGTAGTCTTCGTAATTTTCAGGAGTATCATAATTAATCACATGACTCACATCTGGAATATCCAGTCCACGAGCCGCCACATCCGTCGCGACTAGGATTTGAGCCTTATTCGATTTGAACATATCCAAAGCCCGTTGACGCTGACCCTGAGCCTTGTCCCCATGAATACACAGGGCTTTAAATCCTTCTTGAATTAAATATTCCGTCATACGATCCACCCATCGTTTGGTGCGACCAAAAATCAGCACTTTTTGAAAGTGGCTCTGACGTAAAAGACCCGCTAAAATCTTGAGTTTATCATCTCCGGGGCTAACCCAAACCACCTCTTGTTCCACATTGGAAGAAGTATCTTGTTTTTTTACGGAAACCGTAACCGGATTGGTAAGGAAAGAGTGGATCAGTCGTTTGACTTGTTCAGGCAAAGTAGCCGAGAAGAACAAAGACTGTCGTTTTTTAGGAAGGAGCGCAAGAATTTCTCGAATATCGTCAATAAAGCCCATGTCTACCATTCGATCCGCTTCATCCAAAACCACTCGAGTAAAATCAGAAAAGTTAATCGCCCTGCGTTCAATCAAATCCTTAAGACGTCCAGGGGTAGCAATCACAAAAGTAGGATGCCCTTTCAAGTCTCGAATTTGTCGATAAATAGGTAAACCTCCCACACACACGGTAGATCCAATTCGGAGGCCATGTGCAAAAGCAATGAACTCATCTTGAATTTGTGTAGCGATCTCACGAGTAGGCACCATAATAAGCACTCGTTCATGCTGCTCATCCAGTAAACACTTATTAATGAGGGGTATTAAGAAAGCGGCTGTTTTTCCCGTTCCTGTGTTAGCAATACCCAGCACATCACGTCCTTCAGTAATAGGAAGAATACTTCCATCTTGAATGGGAGTCGGTGAGGTATAACCCTTTTTAATAATATTCACCTTCAGCCGATGGTCCACCGGAAGATCGGTATAGCTAAAAGAAGGAATAAATTCTTCTTTTTCCAGAACACCGGTCGCTTTACGCATAAAGAGTGCAGGATCCAGAGAGGATCCTTTACCTGCGGATGACCGCCTTTTAGAATGGCTTGAGAAATGACGACGAAACATTGACGGAAGTTTACAACCTTTTTAAAGTGAAGTCAACTTAAACGCATCACAAAATGCACGAGCTCTACAATTACACCCTTCCTGAGTCTCATATTGCTCAAGCGCCAGCCACCCCACGAGACAGCGCCAAACTCTTTATTTATGAAACCCAAACAGGAAAAATCCAAATCGATCGTTATTCCAACTTAGCCCACTATCTTCCCAAAGACAGCCTTTTGATTTTCAATCAAAGTAAAGTACTGCCCTGCCGAGTGGCCGCTCAAACTCAAAAAAACGAGCCCATTGAACTCTTGGTGATGACTAACGAGTGGAAGCCTAGCGATAAAACACTGAAAGCAACGGCGAATAAAAAACTCCATCCCGGGGAACAAATCGAATTAGCGCAGGGTTACAAGCTAAGCGTCGTAGAATCCCATGAAAAAATCTTCCAGTTCACGGCAGACTTCCCTTTAAAAGAACTTCCAGCCGTCTTAGCCCAGATTGGAGAAATGCCCCTCCCACGCTACATTCAAAATTGTCCCCTCACCGAAAAAGAGAAACGACGAAAGTATCAAACCATTTTTGCCAAAGAACCTGGATCGGTAGCCGCTCCCACCGCTTCTTTGCATTTTACCCCACGCTTGATTAAAAAATTAGAAAAAACAGGGATTCACCATGAATTCATCACCCTACATGTGGGTTTAGGGACTTTTGCACCCGTGCTACCCGAACACCTGGAAACACGGAGCTTATATAAAGAGTATTACGAAATCCCCAAAACAGTGGCCAAGAGAATTCAATTCCATAAACAAGCATCAAAACCTGTAGCCCGCAAGGATTGCGGGACAAACCTTGTGCAAACACCTTTTGTG
>CAZHKJ010000065.1:5524-6389 GCA_964533115.1 uncultured Candidatus Peribacteria bacterium
AAAACCTGTATTTGCGGTAGGCACCACGGCCACTCGAGCACTGGAATCCTGGGCTCAAGATGAGTTCAGCAGTGATGAAGTCACGAGCATTCAAAGAAGAGAAACTCGCTTATTCATTTTGCCCCCCTACCCATTTAAAGTGATTGATGGCCTATTAACGAATTTCCACGTCCCCGGCTCCTCGCTCATGATGTTGGTTGAAGCTTTTCTTCAAAGCAAAAAAGCCCCCCATTCTCTTAAAGAGCTTTACAAAATCGCCTTAAAGCAGGATTTTCGCTTTTATTCTTTTGGTGATGGGATGTTGATCTTGTAGAATGCCTTCGCTTTTATGCCAAACGGATACAAAACACTCGGTTTAACTCTAGGAGGGGGCGGAACAAAAGGCTTCGCCCACGTGGGTTTTTATAAAGTGCTGCAAGAAAATAAGATCCCGATCCACTCCATCACAGGTTGTAGCATAGGCGCCATGGTGGGCGCAGGAATTGCTCAAGGGAAAAGTGCCGATGAAATCCTAAAAATCATGATGACGTTCACCGAAGAATCCTCCACTTTTTTTAGAATGAGTAATTTTAAATTAAACGGTGGAGGCATTTTAAAAGCGGAAAAAGAATTGAAAACCTTGCGACAACTCATCCCCGAAGACTTGCGTTTTGAAGATCTAAAAATCCCCCTCATTGTAAATGCCGTGGATTTGGAAAAAGGCGAACAAGTCGTTTTTAAAACGGGGAATCTTTTAACCGCCGTACAAGCCTCCATGAGTATTCCCGGGCTATTCCCTCCTGTATTTCATCAAAATCGGCTATTGGTAGACGGCGGTGTCCTCAATGGCTTGCCCGTGGATTTAGCTCGAAGTTTAGGCTCAGAT
>CAZHKJ010000066.1:0-6313 GCA_964533115.1 uncultured Candidatus Peribacteria bacterium
AGCACGCCAAAATGGCGGGATGAACGGGACTCGAACCCGCGACCTCTGCCGTGACAGGGCAGCGCTCTAACCAACTGAGCTACCATCCCACAAATGGCTTCTCCAAACGGAGCGCATGCACTTTAACAAAAGCCCCTTCGCTCTGCAATAGCAGTTGTGTGCCAAGCCTTGGCCTTGGGGGATGAGGTTCTTTGTGGTAGAGTGAATCGGATTTTTATTTCTACCCATGAAACGAATTGGCATCGATGCACGAATGTACAGTACTGAATTCACCGGCATTGGACGCTATGTTTACGAGTTGGTTAAAGCTCTTGCAAAACTCGATAAGAAAAATGCCTATGTGCTTTTTATGAACTCCCCTGAGTATGATGCCTTTGAATTGCCCAACAAGCGTTTTTCAAAAGTACTGGTGAACACTAAACATTACACTCTTAAAGAGCAGACTTCGTATTGGCGAGCGATTCGCAAAGCCAAGGTGGACCTCATGCACTTTACTCATTTTAATGCGCCTATTTTATATCGACGCCCCAGCCTCGTGACGGTACACGATCTCACGCTCTCTTTTTTTCCCGGTAAAAAGATGAATTCTAGTTTTTACCGCATGGCCTACAATTTAGTGCTGAAATCCGCCGTTAAAAATGCAAAGCGCGTGATTGCCGTTTCAGAAAACACCAAGCGTGATCTTGTTGAGATCGCCTCGGTTCCCGCTTCTAAAGTGGACGTGGTTTACGAGGGAGTCTGTGAACACTTTGGACCTCGTAGCGATAAAGGGCAGGTGGAAGACGTTCTTCGTAAATATGGAATTGCAAAAGAGTTTTTGTTGTACACGGGGGTTTGGCGTGGGCATAAAAATTTGGTCAATCTCATTAAAGCTTTTGCTCTGTTGAGGGAAGGAGCCGAAGGATTCGATCTGTCTTTAGTCATCACGGGGGAGGAGGACCCTTATTACCCTGAAGTGAAGCGCACCGTGAGCGAGTTGGGGCTGGATCATCACGTGATTTATACGGGCATGGTCTCTGAGGCAGAACTGGTGTCCCTTTACCAAGCCGCCAAAGTTTATGTTTTCCCTTCTTTTTATGAAGGTTTTGGACTTCCTCCACTGGAAGCCATGCGATGTGGAACCCCTGTGGTAGCTTCAAAAACTTCCTGTATCCCTGAAATTTGTGGTGAAGCGAATGCCCTCTTTTTTGATCCCTACGACCCCGAAGACATCGCCAATAGCGTGCGTAAAGTTTTACTCGATGAAGCCTTGCAAAAAGAGCTCCGTGAATGTGGCCTGCGTCATAGTCTCAAGTTTTCTTGGGAAGAGATGGCTGAAAAAACGCTGCGTATTTATGAAAATGTGCTAGAGTCCCTTTAGATTTTCTTTTTTGATTCACCGATGAGCGATTTTTTTTCATTTGTTGATCTGCTTCCCAAGGCTTTGGCCAAATACAAATTGAGCCGTCAAGCGCGTGCCACCTTGGTGTGCAAACGTTTTTCTGATTTAATGCCCAGTATTTTGGGGGAAGATGCAAAAATGCTTGTTCATGCTAAATATTTGCGAGGCAAAGTCTTATATATTGGCGTGCCTAGCAGTATTTGGGCTCAACGAGTGTACGTCAATCGTTATGAATTGCTCATGAAGCTTCGCCTCAGCCTTGGCGAAACGGATGACGTTGAGGATTTGCGAACCGTATTGGAAGTCTAATCGTGGGTGTTTTTGTGGCCTTTGGCTTCGTTTTCTGCTTGACAATTCGCCACTTCTCACTAAAATCGATAGGCAATTTAACCTAATTCTTGTGCTCGTTATCCGTTTGACTCGTATCGGTAAAACCAATGAACCTGCTTACCGCATTGTGGTAGCGGAAAAACGCAAGGCTGTTAAAGGCGAATATCAAGAACAAATTGGTTTTTACAACCCTTCTGAATCTAAAAAAATTAGTTTTGACGAAGATCGTTTGAAGCACTGGGTGAGCAAAGGAGCTCGTCCTTCCGACACCGTGGCTAGTCTTATGAAAAACAATGGCGTTTCTGGCATGGAAGCTTTTATTGCTCCACGTAATCTCAAACGCAAACCCACCAAAGCTGCTCCTGAAGGAGAAGCAGCGCCTGCAGTTTCTGCAGCTCAGTAATTCCCTCCTTTATTAACGCTTTTCTTTATGTCTTCTGACGTATCTAGCCAATCTGCTCGTGATTTTATTGAGTATGTTATTAAAAACATCGTGGACCACCCCGAAAGGGTTGAGGTCACGGTTACCGTGGACGATCTTGGGGTACTCGTCACCCTCAAAGTGGAGAAAGAAGATATGGGTAAAGTGATTGGAAAGGCGGGTCAAACGGCAAAAGCTCTTCGTGTGCTCCTCCGAATGATGGGCGCTAAAAATGACACCCGCTTCAATTTAAAAATCATTGAACCGGATGGGACGGTGCGCTAGTATTTCTTTACTCTAGCCAAATCCTATGTCTCTATCTCCGTTTCTTCTCGCCACTGTGACCGAAGGTTCCATTTTAGATGTGGCTCAAACCTATGATGCTTTGGAAATTGTGAACCGTACCATTGCTTACGGAATCATCGTTGCCGGTTTTTTAAGTGTGGTTTTTATTTTCTTTGGAGGTATTTCTTTTATTCTTTCCGGGGGAGATGAGGGGAAAATCAAACAAGCGGTGGGGACCATTCGTTATGCCATCATCGGTTTAGTCGTCACCATGCTTTCTGTGGTCGTGGTGATTATGGTGGGTAATGCGGTGGGACTGAATGTGGTTCAGTACATCAATCTAGGGGAAGTCTTTGATATTGTCTCCAATTTCCGCCTCTCTGATGGAACAGGTGGGGGTTCAGGATCTTTGGATTAAACAGCGCCCTTGGCTACGGAGGTTTTCCCAATCGTAACTAAAGGCGAAGTTTTCGGTGGCTCGTACTAGGGCAGCGTAGACTTGCCAAGAAGAAATTTCGGAAAATAAAAATGAATTCCCCTTTTCTTGTACGGCACTATAATTTTCCGCCTCGGGATGGAGGCCCTCTTTCATCACGGGTACAATGCCGCGCTCCACAATCATTGGGAACTCTTTGGGTAAAGCACTTCCTAAAGCGACCCATAAATGCGCTTCTTCCAAAGCTTCTTCCATAGAAAATACATGAGGAACGGTTTCAAGTCCTGGGCCTAGAATCTTCACTCGAGCGGAAAGGTTTTCTAATGCAGGTTTTAGCGTTTCTAAGAGCTTTTTGTCTGCCCCTCGAACGTCCAGGAGCACGTGGGGGATTCGTGTTTTTAATTTGAGGTGTTGGATTTTTGTTTTTGGCATACGTGTCTAAGCGATTAGGCTAGTATATCAAAATTTTTTGAGTTTGAGAAGGGTGATTTTGTCGCTACACTGGCGAATGTGAAAAAACTCATTCTTATTGATGGAAATTCTCTGGTGCATCGCTGCTATCATGCCGTGCCCCCCACTCTGAAAGCTCCCGACGGGACTCAGACCAATGCCGTTTACGGTTTTACGAGTATTTTGCTCGGTATTTTGGAGCTGGAACAGCCCGATTACTTGGCGGTGGCTTTTGACATGCACGGCCCTACTTTTCGTGACGAACTTTATACTTCTTATAAAGCCACCCGTATAAAGACGGATGATGCTTTAATTGTTCAATTTCCTCTGGTTCGACAGGTACTGGAGGCTTTTGCCGTTCCCATTTTTGAGAAACCTGGCCTAGAGGCGGATGACTTTTTAGGCATCGTTTCGGAGTTAGTGGAACAAAGTCACCCAGACGTGGAGACGGTGATTGTTACAGGGGATAAAGATGCGTTTCAGTTGGTGAGAGGGAATACGACCGTAGTGACTCCCGTGAGTGGCTACACCAAGGTGGTGCGTTACTCCCGGCAGCAAGTGAAAGAGAAAATGGGCGTTTGGCCCGAACAGATTCCGGACTATAAAGGCCTCTGTGGAGATCATAGTGATAATATTTCAGGCGTTCCAGGAATCGGTGAAAAAACAGCGGTCAAACTGCTGGATCAATTTGCAAGTGTGGAGAATCTCTATGATCGCCTTGCCGAGGTAGAACCTGAGCGCATTCGTGAGCTTTTACGTACTCATGAAGAAACGGCGCGCCTTTGCAAAAGAATTGCAACGATTCTGCGTGAGGATGGCACTCAACTGGATTTAGGTGCTTGTGCCGTGCATGATTTTGATCTTTCCAAGGTGCGTAGCCTCTTTGAACGTTTTGCTTTCCGCTCTCTATGGACTCGAACTGAAAAACTCAACATCCGCTGGGATGAAAAACGTGAAGAGGATAAGCAGGGGAGTTTGTTTTAGGGCAGCTGAGCGCTTGAGATGTTGAGCTCTTTTTTTGTTCACATGGTTTTGGCTTGCACAAGCCATTTGTTCGATTGTCTTTTGGGGCTGTTGATTTTTTACACATTTTTATCCTTTCGCAAGGTGAATTTCTTGTTTCCGCTTAAAGCAGTGCCCTGAGCGAGCTGAAGCCGTTAAACGTGAGTACATTTTTTAGTCAAGCTTCGAAAATTGGCTTCTATAAGCCCCTTTTTTGTATACAAGCCCTTGAAAAGCGCGCCAAGCTGGTCTAAAGTCTCAGCATGCCTAAACATCGAATTATTGCGGGCCTTGATATTGGAAACTCTAAAATCCGTGCAGCTGTTGCTGTAATGGACGAGGAAAGCACTCAACCGAACATCATTGGGGTAGGGGTATCTCCTTCCGGAGGACTCCGCAAAGGAAACGTCATTGACGTGGAAGAAATGGTGGCGAATGTGTCCAGTGCCCTTGAAGATGCCGAACGGATGGCGGGCGAGCCTATTCATGCTGTGTTTTTGGGGATTTCGGGAGATCATATTTCCTCTATGGACAGCAAGGGAGTGATTGCCATTTCTCACACGGGAAATGAAATCATCGAGGATGATGTGGACCGTGTGCTAGAAGCGGCTCAAGCCGTAGCCATTCCTAATAATCGCCGCATTTTACGTATTATTCCAAAAAACTTTACCGTAGACGAACAAATGGGGATTAAATACCCTGTAGGGATGACGGGGATTCGCTTGGAAGTGCTTGCTCATCTCGTAACCGGTCTTGTTCCTGCGGTGAAAAATATAGAGAAGTGTGTGCATCAAGCGGGTGTAGACATCAACGACATCATTCCTTGTGGGCTTGCGGCGGCTGAAGCCGTGCTCACTAAACGACAAAAAGAGTTGGGCGTGGTGGTGATTGATATTGGCTGTGGCGGAACCAATGTGTCTGTGTTTGAAGAGGGAACCGTACTCCACAGTGCTTCTTTACCCGTAGGAGGTGATAATGTAACCAATGACATTGCGATTGGACTTCGTACTTCCATCGATACCGCCGAAAAAATCAAAATTGAATACGGGTCCTGTATTCCCGAAGACATCCACGACCGAGAAACGATTGATCTTTCTTTGCTTTCCAAAATCGATACACAGACGGTTTCTAAAAAACAACTGGCGGAGATCATTCAAGCTCGTTACCACGAAATTTTTGCCATGGTTAAAGATGAGCTGGCTAAGGTCCAGAGAGATGGCATGCTTCCTGCGGGAGCGATTTTGTGCGGAGCGGCCGTAAAAATGCCGGGCGTGATTGATTTGGCTCGTGAAGTCTTGCATTTGCCTATTCAAATTGGTTTCCCTACCAACTACGAAGGCGTGGTGGACAAAATTGAAGATCCTGCTTATGCCAGCGTGCTTGGCCTTGTTGTTTGGGGTTCCCGATTCCAAGGAGAGCGTGGTTTTCAATTTGATATGAAGAGTTTTAACTTCGAAAAAATGGCCCAAGGTTTGAAAAACTGGTTCCGTGGCCTTTTACCCTGATTTACTTATTTTTATCCATCGGCTTCCGCCGACCTCCAACGCCAAATCCCGTATTTTTTATCCCTTCCCCTTATGGCACACTCTCAGCAAGATGACAGTCTAAAAACCCTTTTCTCCGGGAGCAAACAACGTAAAAACTTTGAAGTCAACCCTTCCGAGATCACGCCTGTTGCTCGTATTAAAGTGATGGGATGTGGAGGAGGTGGAGGCAATGCTCTCAACCGAATGATCAAATCGAACATTAAAGGAATCGAGTTTATTGCGGTGAATACGGATGCTCAAGCGCTTTACCACAATGAAGCGGTGGTGAAGATCAATATTGGAAAAGCAACGACTCGTGGCCTTGGGGCTGGAAGCCATCCGGAAATTGGCCGTCAAGCGGCGGAAGAATCTGCGGAAGAAATCAAACAAGCTTTGGAGGGGACTGAAATGCTGTTCATTACTTGTGGACTTGGGGGAGGAACAGGAACGGGTTCTGCTCCAGTGATTGCTGAAATTGCTCG
>CAZHKJ010000067.1:0-6281 GCA_964533115.1 uncultured Candidatus Peribacteria bacterium
TAATTCACCGCTAATAACTTTAACACCATCGTTGCGTAGTCAGCTTGATTTTGGATTTGCCTCAACAAGTCGGGCCTAAAATGAGGAGGAATAGCTCTTACAATAGTCATTGCTGTGCTCACCTCTACCCAATTTTTCCCGGAAATAGATAAATTTCTTAAATTTGCTTTTACAATCTCCCAATCTTTAGGAGTGATTTTCCCTTCTTGAAAATGGACCAATGCTTCCGTGATATCCGGAACCAATGTCTTTCCTTCTTCTTCGATTTTTTTTATGTAAATTTCTTGCGATCGTCCATCCAAATGGTGTGCCATCACTTCAGGGATATTGATGCTGTGTAGCAAAGAGGCTCCCTCATCCCCCAGGTCTAACGCCAAACTTAAACGGCTCTGCCAACTGGCAAAGATGATATTTTGACGTGCTAAGAGATAACTGTCTTCAGCCTGACCCTTTAATTTTTCAAATTCTTTAGTCAGCTCTTCGGCTTTTTGAATAAAAATGGCTAAGACCGGGTTGTGACGAACCACCAATCCGTCTCCTTTGAGGGCATTTATAGGAGCTAAGACGTGTTCTCCTTTGGCCAATTGAGAGGCCATGTCACCCAGCTTTCCGTCGATCACCGCTTTTGCATCTTGAATCGCCGCTTTTTTTTGTGAATGCAAGTGGCTTTCTAACGATCGTTCTGAATTGTTTGTTTCTGGTTTCATTTTTGTTTTTTAATTCAAGCGATTAATTCAAGCGAAGGATTCTGACCAGCGCCTCGAGGAAGCTTAAATGTTTCCCTTCCCACTCGTAGACTTGAGTCACTAGAAATTGACGAAGACGAGCAGGGTCTCCTTGGGGAAGTTGGATGACTAATTCTGGATTTTTACGGTTTTCGGTGAGCAAATGGAGCTCATTCACGACGGGTGGATTGTGAATAATCCAAAAGCGTTTGATGTGACTGTAGGGAATCAGTATCCCTCCAAAACGGATGCCATATTCTGAGATCAAAACTTCTACCATGTCTGGTTTTTTCCGGTGCTCCAGAAGCAAAACTCCTGGCAAAATAACGAAGAGGACCGTCATCGTTATTGCATCTGTAAAATAGCCATAAACCGCTAAAGCGGCGCAGCTGGTGAAAAGCATAAAAAACCAAATCCAACCTCGTTCGTAACGAAGATAGCGAGGGGCCATCCAAGCAAAGATGAGGTTTTCATAAACCGATTCTTCGCCGCTTTGAGGAGTTTCGATATTTTGTTTTTGTTTTTTCATGAGGCTTTTTAATCTGTTTATTTTACCATAAAAATTAGCCTCAAGAGTGCATCTTATGTGGACGTTTTATATGAATATTGCATTTTAAGCTTTCCTGATGAACAAGTTGGTTCAAAAAAACCCGCCTTCATCATCTGACGAGACGGGCCTTTTATTTTCAAAATTCTGACTTGATTAATACTTGCGAGTATAGGGAATCAAAGCCATTTCACGAGCGCGTTTTACCGCATTAGCGAGCTGTCTTTGCTGCTTGAGACTGATCCCTGTGTAATAACGAGGGACAATCCGTCCAAAAACGGATATATAACCACGTAATGTCGCTACATCTTTGTAATCGATGAACGCGGGGAGCTCGGGGCGTTTCGTTTTTTGAACTTTAACTTTCTTGGTCATAGTAGGAAATTAATTTGAAGTCGAGTTAAAACATATTGTCATCTTCGATGGACGCTGCGAGTCCACTGTCTCCTTGAGGAGCTTCCCCTTGATCAGACATGGCCATAGGAGCACCCATTTCTTCCATTCCACCCATTTGTTCACCTTCTCCTTCGGGAATGTAGTCCATATCGTCCTTACGTTTTTCGAGGATAATCATATCTTGGAGTACAATTTCGGTACGGAAACGTCGTGTTCCATCCTCCATGTCCCAGCTGCGTGTTTTGAGATAACCTTCGACATACACAAGCATTCCCTTGTGCAGATGTTGCTGACAGATTTCAGCAAGCTTTGCCCATGCCACACATTCGTGGAATTCAGCAGAACTTCTTTTTTCACGTCCGGAAGTCGTCCATTGACGATTGGTCGCAAGACCAAAAGTGACAATAGATTGTCCACTTGTCGTATTTTTAAGTTCAGGGGCTCGGGTTAGATTCCCGATAAGAATGACTTTGTTTACGCTTCGCATAATGCGTTAGAGTTAAAGAATATCTTTGTCTTCGATGATCGCTTTAAGCTTTTCATCGAGTTCTTCGGTTTGCTTGGGTTCTTCTTTCGTATCTTCTGATTTCTTACGAGAAGAACGAACTTTTTTATTGAGTTCCTCAGCAGGAGAACTCATCTTGGTGTTTAAGGATTTTGCCATCATCAAGCCTTCCTCATAGCGCATCAAAGTATAATCTTCGGGCACCTTAGTGAGGAGAGATCGAAGAAGTCCAGGTAAAAGTCGAAGATCTTTTTGAACCTCGGCCATTCCCTTGGTTTCTCCGGTGAAGTTGAGCACTACGTAATAAGCACGCTCATGTCCAGCGATTTCATAGGCAAGATCTCGCATTCCCCAAATGTCTTCATCGACGATTTGGAATTCATTTTCGGTCAGGATTCCTTTGACTTCTTTAAGAAGTTTTTCCAGCTCTTTTTCCGTTTGCTTAGGGTTCAAGAGCACCATGAGTTCGTATTTCATCTGTATGGGTTAGAGAATACCTTCAGGACGTTCGAGCGGCCAAAATGCACAGCAGGAAGCCTGAAAGACAGATAAAGCGGGGTGAGATTAGCATGAGCTTTTCACGTTGGCAAGAGGGAGATGCGAGACTTTAAGTCGACCAGGTGACTTGCCCAAGTAAAGCTTTCGTCCCCTCAGGGCCTTGAAGCCGATGGCCTTTAGCATCGTGTACGGGGAAGGGATAATCCTCATGCGTCAGCTCGCCCACTGTAAAAGGTGTCCCATTTCTTCCGTTTAAAAAGTCAGCATCATTGCCTCCCAATCTTGGCTGATCTCCCACCACCAAAATCTCATCTGCGCGTATTTTTAGGTGCTTTGCCCAATGCTGCATCGCATTGCCCTTTCCACTTTCTTTACTCAAAATCACATTTCCAATTCCTGAATTTTGCACCGAAAAAGCCTTGTCCCAACCCCTTTTTCTGAAAAGGGTTTCGAGTCGTGCATGATTGCGCTTAGAAAGTAATTTTGTGAGATTGGGAAAGAAATAAGCCCAACGCGGATTGAGCACCACAAGGGTGTAGTCCCGGACGCCTACACTTCCTCTTCCCCGCATGTGCTTCTTGATCACCGCCTGCATTTCTTCTTTTTGGTACGGCTCGGGCCAAGGCACTTCTAAAAAAGACTTATAATCTTGTTTGTCCTCATCCCATTCATAAGCCAGTGCTCCATTTTCCAAAAAAATCACCCACCGTTTACGTTCTTCCTGTGGGTTTTCTGCATGTGAACAAATATGCTTCAATTGAGAATGAATGAACTGAAGTTCTCTTCCGGTACAAATGGCTCGAGGAATATGCGGAGGAATTTGGACTAAAACTTCCGCTAGGCTCCTGGGGATAATGAAGCGAGAAAAATGCGTCAGTGTGCCATCCACATCAAAAGCCACGGCCTTCAGTGGATCCTGAAGCGCTTTTTGGTAGGCTTTTTTTTGAACGTGAGAATGGAAGCTCATGGTTTTATTTGAGACGTTTGAGCTCGTTTAAGGCACTAAGAGCCTCCAGAGGTGTCATATTGTTTATATCAAGGCCTCCCAATTTTTCCAAGGCCGGATGAGTCATCTTGCCCGGTTCTCGACGTGTAGCGTAAGTGGACGTGAAGAGACTGACTTGGTTGTCGGGTGTTTTTTCGGCCTTTAGCTCACCTTGTTTTTCGAGAGCATCTAAAATATGCGTGGCGCGATCAATAAGGGTAGCAGGCAATCCCGCCAGTTTAGCCACTTCAATTCCGTAACTACGAGGGGTAGCTCCTTCCTTAATCTGATGCAGAAAAAGCACTCCACGAGCCGTTTCTTGCACATCTACTGAGTAGTTTTTAGCACGAGAAAGTTTTTCAGCTAGGTCGATCAGTTCATGATAATGAGTGGCAAATAGCGTGAACCCTCGAATTTTATCGTGTAAATGTTCAAAAATAGCCCAGGCTAAACTCAATCCATCGTAGGTACTCGTTCCTCGCCCCACTTCATCTAAAATAATGAGACTTTTTTCCGTGGCATGATTGAGAATATAGGCCGATTCTTGCATTTCCACCATAAAAGTGGACTGACCTCGCACTAAATTATCACTGGCCCCCACTCGCGTAAAAATATGATCAAAAACACGTAAGGTGGCGGCTTTTGCCGGTACAAAAGACCCTATTTGAGCCATTAAAACAATGAGAGCTGTTTGACGCAGATAGGTGGATTTTCCGCTCATGTTGGGACCCGTCAGCAAGAGTACTTCTTCAGAATCTCTTGAGAAATACGTGCTATTCGGCACGAAAGCTTGTTCAAAAGTGATGCTTTCCACCACCGGATGCCTTCCCTCTATAATATTCAGCACAGCCTCATGCGTGAGCTTAGGTCTGCAATAGTTTCGTTTGACGGCATTTTCCGCAAAACCGGCGAGGACATCTAAGTCTGCCAGAAGGCTCGCATTTTGCTTAATGGAGCGGACTTCTTTCAAAGCCAAATCTCGAACTTTTAAGAAAATTTCTCGCTCTAAAACTATGCTTCTTTCTTCCGCACTTAAGACTTTTTCTTCATAGCTTTTGAGCTCGGGCGTAATGAAGCGTTCAGCGTTGGCTAAGGTTTGTTTACGAATATAGTCCTGTGGGATTTTAGCTAAATGGGTTTTGCTCACTTCAATGTAATAACCAAAGACACGATTAAAACTCACCTTGAGCGAATGAATGCCTGTGGCTTTGATTTCTTTCTCTTCTATTGCTTTAAGCGCAGACTTTGCATCTTTCATTAAAGCGTGTAATTCATCCAACTCGGCATGGTAGCCTGCTTTGATCAAACCTCCTTCGGTGAGACGCGAGGCGGGCTCCTCCAGAATTGCTTTTTGAATTTCCTCCACTAAATCGGTGAGCGGGCGAAGCTCTTTATGGATATTTTTAAGAAGGATGGCACTCACGGGCTGTAAAAAATCCTGAACCCTAGGAATATGCGACAGTGTTTCCGCCAAGCCCACTAAATCTCGCGCGGTCCCTGTGCTAGAGCTGAGACGTCCTAATAAACGCTCTAAGTCATTCATTTGTTTGAGCTCTCTTTCTAAATGACTACGAAGTTCTGGAGCTTGCACCAATTCCTCCACGGCTTCGTGACGAGCTTCAATTTCATCTTTACGAAGCAAAGGATGCAAAAGCCAACGTCTGAGCAGGCGCCCTCCCATGGCTGTTTTTGTTTGATCTAGAACTCCTAAAAGACTGTGTTCTTCTTCTTGGTCTCGCAAGGTGGAGACCAACTCCAGATTGCGGATCGTCGCCTCGTCCAAGGGCATGGTTTTCTCTCGATAATAAGCACTGATTCGATCAATGTGGGCCAGGTTTTCTTTTTGCGTGCTCAGTAAATATTTGAGGAGCAGTGCGGCGGCCTGAATCGCAAAGGGTTGATTGGCGATACCAAATCCTTCCAGGGTGGTGAGCTTAAAATGGCGCACTAAAAAAGAGTAGGCCTCATCGTAAAATTCCACGGGGGAAACGGGGACACTAAGCTGCGCAATGAAATTCGCTCTCACGTCCGGATCATTATAATGCGCATCGTTAATCACCAATTCCACGGGACTGAGACGGAGAAGCTCAATGTTGAGAGCCTCCATGCCCTGAAATTCCGTTGCCTTAAATTCTCCCGTACTGAGATCCGCAAAGGCTAGTCCAAAATAATCTTTTTGGGGAAAAATGGCGGTCACATAGTGGCTTCGTTTTTGATTGAGAACTTGGCTGCTGTAGGTCGTTCCTGGTGTGACGATTCTAACGATTTTACGTTTTACAATTCCAGGAAGACTAGGGTCTGAAATTTGCTCGCAAATGGCGACTTTTTTTCCGGCTTTTGTTAAACGAGCGATATAATTTTCTGCGCTATGATAAGGAATCCCGCACATCGGCAGTGGGTTTTCGTCTTTTTTATTGCGAGAAGTGAGCGTGATTTCAAGAATTCTAGAGGCTTCGATGGCATCGGGTCCAAACATTTCATAAAAATCTCCCAAACGGAAGAATAGCATCGCGTCTCTGCATTGAGATTTGAGCTCCTGATACTGTTGCATCATGGGCGTTATTTGGTTCATGACGGCATGATACGAAAAAGCGCTCCACTATGCAAAAAAACTCCATTGCCAAG
>CAZHKJ010000068.1:0-1298 GCA_964533115.1 uncultured Candidatus Peribacteria bacterium
CCAGTCTAGACTCATAGTATATTCTCACGGTTGCTCCGTCTTCCACCGCTTGGGCTATGTCATATACATCGATGTAATTTCCAAAAACCGCAGGTGTGGATTTATCTTCGGTTTCGATTGGCGTTCCGGTAAATCCAATGAATGAGGCATTTGGCAGTGCGTCCCGTAGATATTTTGCATTTCCATAGCGAGTCTCGATCCCACGATCGGTCTCACGCGTTTTAGCTCCAAAACCGTACTGGCTGCGGTGTGCCTCGTCCGCAATGACAATGATGTTTTTGCGATTGGACAGAAGTTCGTGTTCGGTCACACCATCCTCAGCGGAAAATTTTTGAATTGTTGTGAACACAATCCCACCTCCAGTTGTTTTTAAAAGAGATTTTAGGTGTTCACGGCTTGTTGCTTGTACAGGATCCTGGCGAAGAAGCTGTTTGCATCCGGCGAAGGTTTCAAAGAGCTGATCATCAAGGTCATTTCGATCGGTAATAACTACCACGGTTGGGTTGTCCAACCTCAGCACCACTTTCCCGGCATAAAACACCATGGATAGGGATTTCCCCGAACCTTGCGTGTGCCAAACTACTCCGGCTTTGTGATCTTCAAAACGAGAGGCTTCTTCTTGAGGAACTCCAAAAGGCGTGAACCCAGAGGCACGCATGGTTTCCATGACGGCTTTATTTACTGCGTGATATTGATGATAGGCTGCGATTTTCTTTATAGTTTCGATGTGAATCTGTCCCGTCTTGGGGTCCTCGTGTTTGGCTTTTTCAAAAACGGTAAATTGCTTAATGAGATCCAGCATTACATCGGGGCGTAGCATGCCACGAACCATAGTTTCAATCTGAGGAACGGTTGTCGCATCTTCCTTCATTCCGTCCACGGTTTTCCAATTCATGAAGCGCGACCATCCCGCCGTTAGCGATCCGACTTTGGCATCCAGTCCATCGGAAGCCACAAGCAGGCCGTTGTAAAAGAAAAGATTTGGAATAGCAGTTTTGTAGTTTCCAAGTTGAGTAAAAGCTTTTTTGGTCGTGGCGTTTTCATCTGTTGGATTTTTTAGTTCAAGCACCACGAGCGGAAGTCCATTCACCAAAATCACCACGTCGGGTCGTTTGATCATGTTGTTTTGATGAATGGTGAACTGATTTGTGACGATGAGGTCATTGGAGCTAGGGTCTTCAAAATTCACGAGCTGCACACTATCACCCACGGAATCGCCATTTTTTTGATATTCCACAGGAACTCCTTCGGTAAGATAGCGGTGAAATATCTCGTTGTTTTCCACAAGGTTCTGACTC
>CAZHKJ010000068.1:1308-5830 GCA_964533115.1 uncultured Candidatus Peribacteria bacterium
CCGGATTCAGTCTCTCAATGGCATTACGCAGCCGTTCTTTGAGCACTACTTCAGTAAGGTCAGGTCGCTCCACTTCCTGATCTTCCGGGGTTAGATACGTATAGCCTTGAGACTGTAACATCTCAATAACTATTTGTTCGACATCAGATTCGTAGATTTTGGTCATTGTAGTTTATGCTGGCAATTGATAGGAGATGGAATCCGCATCGAAGAGAAAAATTTCTTTGGTTTTAAAAAAACTTTTAGCTCGATTATAGTTTTTAGCCTTACTTCCTTCTCGACTTGAGATAAAGATAGTTTTTACCCCAGATTTCTCTATTTGTTGAAATATATGTGCATCATTTTCTGAAAATGAGCAACCAATAATAACTAATTTCCCAGACAATGTAGATAATTTACTCAGGCCTTTTTTGAGATATTCACTTTTTTTGATCTCCTCAGTTTTATTTTCTGCTTGGAAAATGGTTACAATCTCCTTTTCCTCGTCATTTAGTATTTCTTCAAGTCTGTCATAAAGTGCTTTATCCGTCTCTTGTGTAATTTTCTTCTCTTTTTTCCCGTCACCATAAATATGGAAAGCTCCATGTAAAAAAAAGAGATTTTGAGTTTCCCTATCAATATCAAAAACAAATTCTTTTTTGTCGTTAAACATTGTTTCCTGCTTGCTGCCGTCATCGATTGTATCAAGAATCTTGTTCTTTTTTTCCTCTTCTAAAATAGACCTTACAGCCCTTTCGATGTCCGTTGTTTTCCAGCCTTTGTTATTTTTTTTGGAATATATCTCGATTTCACTAATAAAATTTTTCTTCGTTAGATCTCCCATGGATTCTGACGTACTATCTGAACCTTTCCCAAACTTTATATCAACAACGCCAGTTTCTCTTGCCGTCTTGATTTCAGCGTAAATATTATTTTGAATCTCGTCCATATCTTCTCCCTCAAATTTTAATGAAGGCTGAAGGGCAAGGGTTCTTTCTTTGACGTCACCGTCTTCTAGCTTAAAATTCAAAAGCAAAAGATATAAAAAAGAGTCATAGTTTAAAGTGAAGTAATTCGTAAAATGCTGAAGGAGCATAAATACCCCTTCATTTCTTTCGGCGTAAATGTTTTTAATTTCGGCTTTTATGATTTCATGTGCAGCTTTCATAAAATCGTACTTCACCTTATTTGCTACATATTTTCTCAAAAACACATTTTCACTTTTGATATCTGCAGTAAGCCTTTCAATAAATTTCTCCAAGTCATAATCACTTTCGGCAGCAATATTTTTTGCTTCCTTATAAATTCCGTGATTATTTTCGGTCATTTTTTCAAATATGGCTGGATAACTTGTATCAACCCCAAGGCTACGATTAAAGCCATTTCCAAGTAATAAATGACAGGTCTCACCCTCCAGTTTTTTAAGCATCTCCTTGTAGTCCAATAACGTTATTTCTTCTTTCATAATTAAGGTTAGATATTCTTCATCCTTATCTCTCCCTGCATTAACTTTGGAAGTAGCATATCGCGGAGACTGGATAGAGTTTGGATTTGAGATTTATTCTGGTCAAGTTTTGCTAGAACTGGAAAAACCAAGTTTTGGTACTCCTGCATGATCAGATCATTTGGAATGACAATTTCTACTTCTAAGATGTCTTTTGGGCTTACTCTTTGGTGACTGCTACTAGTGCCATGTGCCTTCGAGGCTAGTATTCTGAGGAATTCCACAGAATTTAAAACTGAGTATACGAAGGAAAAATATTTAATATCTTTTGGCTTAATGACTTGAAATTCAGTTGAACAAACGCTAGTTTTATCGGCTTTAAAAATCACCCAAATCCTTGGAGTTCCAGGGTTGAGTTTTGAAACAAGGAAAGAATAATCTTTGACGATATATTTATTGCTCAAAATTTCAGCTCCTTTAACAAATTCGGGTTTTTCCCCTTGGTCGAAAGCAGGAATACTGTAATGAGAGAATAGTTTATTAGAACTTTCGCAAGGTGAAGTGCTGTCTTTGACGTGTTCTGATAAATCTACTAATTTTCCAATGCGCCACCCCTCCGGCAATTCCTCAGGCCTATCCACCGAATACTTCTCAAACCACTCCTTAAAAATCGCCTGAGCCGTCTCCTCCAGCGTTTTGTTTTGGTCACGCAGTAGCTGGGTTTTGTCGTCCAGTGACGAAAGCACTGTGGCGATGGCGCGTTGTTCAAGGAGAGGAGGAAATGCTACTTCCATTCCATTTAAAATTCCTTGTGTTAAAAGAGGTTGAGCTCCTCCAATAGCTTTTTTGTTTAAATTCTGCTTTACCAAAAAATAATACAAAAACCTTATGTCTGATTTTTCATTGGCTTTTACTCCTAAAGCATTATCAGAAAGCCAAAATTTATTCTTTTCAAAATATACACAACCACAATAAGCTCCAACTCGTCCTATAATTACAGTTTCATCTTTGTAATTAAAATCATTTGCATAATCCAAAATGCCATTTCCTCCATAGACAGGAAATTCACCCTTGTTTCTAGGGCGTGATTTTCCACTTGAAATATCGATCATTTCTCCAAGAGTTGTCTCCGTCCAGCCGTTCTGCGTAGCCCCTATATTAGTCATCTGTATTTCGATTAATTAAGTCATATGCCAAGCTGGCAAGGGAGATGTAATGAATCGCTAGATTTTTTTCTAATTCAGTAGCTGGTTTATGCGATTTTTCATTTCGCAAAAACTGAATTGCCATGTGAAGGAATTTCACGCCCTCAAAAAAATCTTTTTCAGCATCATCCATTGGCTGATGTCCGAATATTTTTTCATAGTTAGTTGCGCAAAAAGCATCAGTGGCCTTTTCTTTTCCAGTAATACTTTTCAGCTTAGACCGCACAATTTTGTAGGCTTCCTCGACGGCATTGTAATAATGCCCGCTTTTTAGTAGCCCCTTTACGTGAGAGAAGACCTCATTTTGAAGTGTGATATTTATTATTCCACCTTCAATAGACGCCTCCGTGACATTCTTGCTTTTCCAAAACTCCATTATCTCGCTACTACTTGCCAAGCCCTCTTCTGCTCTCTCCAGCCAATCATTAGGTACTTTATTTCCAGTTAGTTTTTCAGCAATTTTTTTACCAGCGACAATAGTGTCAGCAGGAAAATCTTTTCTTTCAAGAGATCCTATTAATATTTGTGCTTCAATATACTCAATTAATTTTAATATTACTTTTCCAACAGTTTTATCATCAGAATTCACCCAAAAACCTCTCAGTCGATTTGCTTTTGAGCCACTGCCATGGTTGTATTTTTCGTCATAAATAGCGATCCCAAGATCATCTCTGAAAAACTCCCCCATGGTCCTGTCTGAAAAATTTAAAACATAACCTCCTCCCATTTGGAAGAGTCTTTCTAAAATCTGTTTGTCGATAGTTTTTAGATTAGCCATGCTTATTTCAAATTAAATCCAATATTAGAAAGTTGTTTTTTTATCTCCTCGTCCAACTCTTTTTCTTTTTTCATCTGTTCAGAGAGTTTTGTCATCAAGCCTGCCATCTTTTCTTCAAAAGAGATGCCATCATCCTCTTCGTCTAGGATTCCTACGTACCTACCGGGCGTGAGTACGAAACCGTGCTTCTGAATTTCATCGAGTTTGGCCGATTTACAAAAACCCTTTTCATCTTCGTATTTCCCGCCGTTCTTTCGCCATTCGTGGTAGGTGCTTGTGATTTTTTCAATATCTTCATCGCTAAACTCTTTATGTGTACGATCAGCCATGAAGCCCAACTCTGAAGCGTCGATAAAGAGTACTTCCCCCGTGCGTTTGCGGTCACCATTCATCTCATGACGTTTTTTGGAAATAAACCAAAGGCAGGCCGGGATTCCCGTGTTGTAAAAAAGCTGTTTTGGTAGAGCAACGATGCAGTCCACAAGATCTGCTTCAACAATACGTTGACGGATTTCCCCTTCACCACTTTGGTTTGATGAGAGCGAGCCATTGGCCAGAACTAATCCCATGACCCCGCGAGGCGAGAGGTGGTAGATCATATGTTGCATCCATGCAAAATTAGCGTTCCCTGACGGTGGTACGCCATAAGCCCAACGTGGATCACTCTTGAGTAGCTCTTGCCCCCAGTCGTTTTGATTGAATGGTGGATTTGCAATGATGAAGTCCGCTTTAAGGTCGGGGTGGGCATCTTTCAGAAAAGAGCCCTCGCTGTTCCATTTGATTTGTGAGCCATCGATTCCACGAATCGCCAAATTCATGCGTGAAAGGCGATAGGTCGTTTGATTACTTTCTTGTCCATAGACTGAAATGTCATCGATTCTTCCCGCATGCTCAAGGATAAATTTTTCACTCATTACGAACATTCCCGAACTCCCACAACAGGGGTCGTAAACCCGTCCTTTGTATGGCTCGATCATCTCTACAAGAATTTTCACGATCGATTTTGGGGTGTAGAATTGGCCACCCTTTTTGCCCTCGGCATTGGCAAATTCTCCAAGAAAATATTCATAGACACGGCCAAGGATGTCTTTTGACTTAGCCGCTTCGTTTCCAATA
>CAZHKJ010000068.1:5840-6197 GCA_964533115.1 uncultured Candidatus Peribacteria bacterium
TCAGTCCGCCGAGTGCTGCCTTATCAAGGTTCGGTCTTGCATAGACCTTGGGAAGAATTCCTTTGAGAACTTCATTTTCTTTTTCGATTGCTTCCATCGCATCATCAATGTCTTTACCGATTGTTGGTTGTTTTGCTCGTGCATGAAGATAGGTCCAGCGGGCGGTTTGTGGCACCCAGAAAACGTTTTCTCCTCGATACTCATCCTGATCTTCGGGGTCAGCTCCTGAGTACTCACCGTCACCTTTGGCGAGCTTTTGATACATTTCTTCAAATGAATCGGAAATGTACTTGAGAAAAATCAGTCCCAGAACCACATGTTTGTACTCTGCCGCGTCAATATTTTTGCGAAGCTTGT
>CAZHKJ010000069.1:0-6099 GCA_964533115.1 uncultured Candidatus Peribacteria bacterium
GCGGTACGTCTCACTCATAAACCCACGGGCCTCGTAGTGGCCTGCCAAACCGAACGAAGTCAGATCCAGAATCGGCAAAATGCGCTCAGCACCCTCAAGGCCAAACTCCTTGCCCTTCAGGAGCAACATCAACTCAAGACCATTCAAGACATCACGGGCGAACACATCCAAAATTCTTGGGGAAATCAAATTCGCTCCTATGTTTTTCAGCCCTACCAAATGGTCAAAGATCACCGTACCAATCAGGAAACCAGCCAAGTGACCAAAGTCCTGGACGGAGAATTGGACGAATTCATAGAAGCCAGTTTGAGAGCGCAAGATCCCAAGAAGGCAAAAAACTGATCCTTGCCCGCCTATAACCGCTCTGCTATCGTAGAACGGATGGCCATTCCTGTTGAACAAGGCAAAGAAAACACCATACTCCGCACGGTTTCAAAACCAGTGAAGGCTTTTACGGCCGATCTGCGCAAGTTTGCCGAGGAAATGACGAAAACCATGTTTGCCGAAAATGGCGTAGGAATTGCCGCGCCTCAGTGTGGCGAGAACATCCGCATGGCTATCGTTAAGCTGAATCCGGGAGAAAAAAACGAAATTGTTTTCCCCATGGTCAACCCGGAAATACTGGAACTTTCGGAAGAAATAGAAGACGGAGAAGAAGGCTGTTTAAGTTTAAGAGGCTATTGGGGACACGTGAAAAGACACTCATTTTTAACCGTGCGCTACCAAGACCTTAAAGGCAAAAGTTTTACCCTGGCATTGGAGCATTTTAATGCACGCATCATTCAGCACGAAGTGGACCATCTCGATGGAAAACTCTTTATTGATCGGGCTCACAAAGTGGAAGAAGTGAAAAAATCTCGTAAGAAAAATTAAGCACGCCACTTCCGACGTAAAGCACGCAACCACTGCCGTGCCCACCAATACAAGCTTCTGTAGACAAAAACCCGTGCCCCACTATAGTCCACACGCTCGCCTCCAAAGCGAGTTTTGAACTGAGTCACTCCCCGAAGAGCATGGCTTTCGCCGGCTTTTCCATCTGGAGCTATCCCTAAAAAATCATAGACTTCACACCCGGCTTTTTTGGATTCACGAATGGCATGCCATTGAAGCAGATAAGGGGCCATAAGTTTACGATCTTCATTGGAGGAGGCTCCAAAATAGTAGCAAGCTGTTTTACCGAAAAGGGTCAGGAGTAAACCACCCAAAATGCGGCCTTCGTACTCTGCCACATAAAACCGAGCAGAGTCCCCCAAAACTCGTAAGAAATCGGCATAAAAATCCAGTGAATGCACGGCAAAGCCATCTCGCTCGCTGGTTTCTTTTAAAATCTTGTAAAAAGCAGGGAGATCCGTGGCTTCCCGCACCACCACGTCAGATTTTTCAGCCACTTTAATATTATAACGGCCTTTTTGGCTCATTTGTTCGAGCAGAGCTTGTTCACTGAGTCGCAGATCCAAAGTGAGGCTGTGCGAAGGCAAATACTCTTCGGGGCTCGGCTGCCCACCCAAATAAAAGCTTTCGGGTAAAAAACCAGGCTCCACTCGCATAAACACATCTCCCCCCAGCCTCGCCCAATTCTTACAAGCCTCTTCCAGCAAACCCCAGGCTTCCTGAGAGCGCTCTGCATCGAGTCCCGGTTTAAAAACAGGTCCACGTGGAGCCCAAAGCCAGCTTTTTCCAAAACCCATTTCCTGACGAATCAGCAAAAAGCTAGCGACCCAGTTCTCGGTCTGCTCAGGGTCTTCCCCCTCTACCACTGCAAAGACGCGAAACAGGGGCCGGCCGGGAACAAGACATTGAAGCTCCCCCCACGCCCAAGTTTGTTCAATAGGAGACCCCGGTGCTTTCAAAACAAAAGCATCTAAAAGCTCTCGATGCCCCGACTCCAAAACATGTACACGCATGATTGCAGTCTAGCAGAGGAACAAAAATAGAAAAAGAGGAGGACTTTGCCGATGATTTTATTTACAAAAAGAAAAGAAGTGGTAGAGTTTAAGATCTACTTTGTAAAGCCCATATTTATGGAGAGACCATCAACAGACGAATTCAGAAAATGTACGGCTATAGAGGTTCCTGGTACGCCCAATGGTGTGGCTCCCGTGGAGGGAAAAGGAGGGCGCCCAGGAGGGATTTATTATCCAGTAAGGCACGTACCAAACATGCTGAGCGGGCATTATGGGCCTGGGAATTTCGATTCAAGTTGTTTCAACTGGGCAGCTGACCCAGATATTGCGAATATTTTGAAGTCGATAAGAGGAACAGACATTCCGGGCTACGCCTTAAAAGTCATACATGATAGCTATAGGAACGATCTAAGAGTAAAGCGCGAGATTCTGGACAAACTCAAGCGCCAAATTTTAGATTCACGAGAGAAGAAAGATAAGAGAGATTTGTACCTTATCGGGCACAGTTTAGGAGCAGCCATCATCTGTGCAGCCATAAAAGAGCTAGCAGAAGAAGGGCTTATTAAACATGAAGAACAACGGCTTTATCTTATCTTGCTGGCCCCAGCGATAGGCCCTTTGATGGGTGGACTAATCCCTCCCCTATTAACACCAACAGACTTAGACAGGGTTGCAAACGTGGTGCACGGTGCACTAGAAACATGGGTATGCTATGATCCTCTTTCAACAGGGGAGAGCGGATGGCATCCCGGCTGAAACCATACGCCCTCCTTTCGGTCGCGGTGCAGCAGTATTTGGGCCTTTATGGCATCTGGCCATTGATCCATTAAGCAAACCGATCTTAAGGAGCTTTTTAAGCGGAATAAACACCAGTCAATAAAAAGGCCACATTTCTAAAACCATGCCCGCCGTTTGACAGAGGATTTTAATCAGGAGTAAGCTCTGTTGCAAATCCTTCACTATTTTACCCCACCCTTTTATGTTGTTTATCCCAGGTTTGGAATACACTCCTGCTCAACAATGGGTTTTGGCGGCCATCGCCTGCAATACTGAGGCATGGGGGGATTCTTTCAGTTCTTTAGGAGGCTACCGTTTGACGCCGGAAAACATCACGATGTCTAAAGAGCATCTGAAGGAGTCTTGGCAAATTCAGTCTAAAGCAGAGCTCCTCTCCACGCTCGACTGGCTCAAAAAGGAAGGCCACCGAAGCGATTGGGGTAGAGAAGATCTACTCGCTTGGGACTTGGTGAGGCACCTGCATTTGGTAGGCATGGCGTATGTGGCGGATTACATCGGAGAGAAGGAAGCATGGGAGCTTTCCCTATCAGTAGCGCCCAAACTCCAAGCGCAATATTCTTCGTGGAAAGAGTTGGGAGCCAAATTTATAGAAGCAAGAAAGTTATGGGGCGAAGACCAAGCTCGGAATAAAGAACTCGAAAAAGCATGCAAGGATCTTCTGGATGATGAAACGAGCCTGTGGAGAACAGTAGATTGGCGCACACCCTTAAAAAACATGGAATATCTGGTGCTTAAAGAAGAAGGATTGAAGCCCAAATTCCATTCCAGGTATTTGCTTTTGCCCCTGTTCATGCTCTTCCCGTTCTTAGTCATGATGATTATTTCACTCGTGGCTCAGCCGGCCTCCGTGCCTTTGGCCTATGTGCCGTATTCAGGAGAAGAATTTTCTATAGAGCATCCTGAGCATTGGGGCGCACCCAGCGCAGAGTTTATGACCTGGACGGATAATGGCGAAACAAAATACACCGTCGAAAATCCTCTCGTGGGTGGACGGAATGGATCCTTATATATTTACACTTACGACAAAGGAGCCGATTTCCCTGGATTAGAAAATTTCCTCACCGAGGAATTTACAACCCCTTTTACATCACCAGATGGATGGATGGAGGCAGAGCCAATAGTCACGGAGCAGTTTGGCTCCAATAGCTTTCTTGCTCTAGAGGTGGACCATAAACAGGAAGTAGATGGGCGACGAGGTCAAAGCGTTCTCTCTCTCCACCAAAGTGCGTGGGCCCTAGAGACGGAAAATAAAGTCTACGTCTTAACCCTCATAGGTATGGATGCGGATCTAGACCCCAGTTTGCTGGACAAAATATTTGGAGAATCGGAGGAAGATCAAATCTATAGGCATATGCTTGAAACCTTTACGCACCACTTATAAAGTAAAAAATGTCTCACTCTCATCTTTCCCATTACGAGCTTTCAGGCGAAGTAAATCCGGCTTCATTCCCAATGATCCTTTTGAAAGGAGTGATTGGAGCCATTATTTTAGGAGCCCTATATGCAGCAGGGATTTTCTACGTGCCTTTCATTTATATTTTGTGCTTCTTTACCGTTGCCTTCGGAGTCGCTTTAGGATCGATCATGGTACACAGCATGGTGAAGGGCGAGGTGAGGAATCGAAAGACATTCTTAGTATTCAGTTTTCTAGCCGCCTGCATAGGAATCTATGCCCATTGGGTCATTTGGCTTATATTTTATGGGGAGAGTCTAATACTAAACCCCATTGATCTCCTAGAAAAGATTGGGCGTGTGGGTAAAAACGGGGTATGGAGCTTTGAAGGGTGGACTCCCGCCGGCACCAGCTTATACAGTCTTTGGGGGCTAGAAGCTTTGACCATCATTGCAATCAGCCTTTTGGCGAGCCTAAGAAGCTTCAGAGAGCTGGTATACTGTGAAAATTGCAAGAAATGGTTAGAAAAATCCGAGAAAGAATCTCTCATCTACAGCCTTCCAAAAGAAGAGGCCATGCAAAGAGTGAGAGCGGGAGATTTTGAAGCAATCAAGGCCCTCAGGCCCTATAAAAATTCAAAAAGCGCCTATGAACTGGAAGATCCCTCAATAAGACTTGTTCTAGAACAATGCACAAGATGTAAGACCTTGCGCCTCTTGAGCCTCTTCGTGCGCACCCCACGGCTGGATTCTGAGGGAGAGCTCCATTATGACGAAGAGCCCATTTTAGAAAAAGTATTGGCCCCCGAATCCTTGTTCAAGGCCCTGTCGAACGCTTAAATTTTTATTTCATTCTTAACCCTCTCACCATGAATTTTAACAATGTAATCGGAGTCGTATTTGGTCTCACCGCCCTGTTCTCCATTGCCTCCGTCTTTGTAAATCTGCCCGGATTTTTGGGAGACTGGTTCGGCAAAAAACATGAGTACAAAATTTTTTTCTTGGCCAATATAAGATTAGTGAGAGGCCTCATCGAAATCTTGCTTCTCCCGGTTCCGGAAAAATACCATCCTGCCGGAGCGAGAATAGTGGCCGCCCTTTTTATGGGCATCGCCTCTTACGGGGCCCTTTTCTATTACAATGTGTAAAGAGCTAGTCGTTTAAAATGAAAGAGCCTCCATCGAAAGATAGAAGGCTCTTTTTTAAGAGGCGGTTTTACTTTTGCATTTTCTGTCGAATGAACGCAGGAATGTCATATTCATTTCCCGTATCCTCTCCCATGGGCATAGAAGGGGTGGAAACCACGTTAGGGCGGGCTTCCATGTTGTTCTTTGCCGCCATAGAGTTGGCGCTCGCTAAAGGGCGGAATTCACCCAAAGGACGAGTAATGGAGATGTTCCGTTTGATGTCATCAAAGCCAGTAGCCACCACGGTGATCTTGATCTCGCCTGTGTAAGAGTCGTTGATCACGGCACCGAAAATGATGTTGGCCTCAGGATCAGAAGCCTCGGTAATAATACGAGCGGCTTCATCCACTTCAAACATAGAAAGGTCGCTTCCTCCAGTAATATTGAACAAAATACCTTTCGCACCCTGAATATCGAGTTCCAGCAAAGGACTTTCGATAGCGGCACGAGCGGCTTCCACGGCACGATTCTCTCCTGTTCCATAACCAATACCCATGAGAGCACTTCCCGCATTTTCCATGATGGCTTTTACATCGGCAAAGTCCACATTGATCATTCCATGTACGGTGATCAAATCAGAGATGCCTTGTACACCTTGACGAAGAACGTCGTCCACCACCATGAAAGCTTCAGAAAGAGGCGTTTTTTTGTCGATCAAGGAAAGGATCTTATCATTTGGAATCGTGATCAGGGTGTCTACTTTGTTCTTCAAATTCTCAAGACCCTCTTCCGCTTGAGTACGTCTTCGATGTCCTTCGAAAGTGAAGGGCTTAGTGACAACCGCAACCGTCAAAATCCCCATGTCACGAGCAATTTCA
>CAZHKJ010000070.1:0-2554 GCA_964533115.1 uncultured Candidatus Peribacteria bacterium
TAAACGAATCAAAAATGGCTTGAGTAGCTGTGTCTAGCTGATCCCTAACTCCAAGAGCTCCTCCATTTTGATTGGTGGGAATGGGTCCACTATAAGGAGTGGGGCCAATGAGTGCTGCTGTGAAAGCGTCTAACTCTGTTGAATCTACATGACCGGAAAGGCCGAAAAGCCCATACAACTGATCCCTCACTTCATTCGGCTCATCCTCTACACTCTCTTGGAGCTTCGTTGCATTCAACAAAGGTCCATATTTTTTATCAAAAGTATTAAGATTCAAATTTCTTAAAAATTGCGTGGCTAAACGAGAAGACCCTTGTACGCGATCCATGAGAGTATCTCCCAGCTTATCCATATCCTTGTCGAGCTGCACTTCCTCATGGGGGCTTATAATTTCAGCGAGTCTTGGCTCTGTCACTTCGTTGTAAACCCTCGCTAGTATTGAGGAAAGCGCTGTCAAACAGTGTGACGCGTATCTATGCTTTAGCGTGCCTGGCGTAAATCGTGCTGCAGGAGGAGCTCCTACGATTTCTATTCCCAAGCGAGTCGCTAGATTTTTTATCGACTCCGTTAATTCATGAATCTCATCCACCTCCGGTCCTAGCAGTTTTCCAAGATCTCCTTTGATTTTTTCACGTCCTTCCACGGTACCATAGGCCTGCTTAAACTTATGGACACTACTCAAAGTTCGATACTCTTTATGCATTCTGCTTTCCTGTAAACCTGCGCATAAACTTTCAACCGCATTAACATAAGAGCCAGGTTCGTCTTCATCTTCCTGCAAGTTCATTATTTGCTCCGCAAGACCCGAGTAGTCCGGCTCTATTTTTTGCAACTCATGTTCACGAGCCCCCATTTGCCAAGCCACCAGCGGTACTATTGTGAATGGAGCAAGAGCCAGCATTGCTTCAAAGCCGAGCAATCTGCCTATAGCCTCCATAGCCTCTTCTAACATCTCTCGTGTCAATTCTCCTCTTGCATGAGCTCTGCGAAGTTGCCGTATTTCTCTGGCAGCGCTTCTCAGCTCTACTGTTTTCTCTAAACTCCAAGTCCCTAAACCTTTTGCTTTATTGATGGCTCGTGTAAACCAAGAGTCTTTCCTGGACTCTGCAGACGAACCTGCTCTCAATACATCTTCTACTGCCCTTCGAGTCTCTGCTCTAGGATTATCACCATCATCGTCTAATTTTAGTTCACGAGGAGGAGGAGGCATCTCTCTATTGTTTGCACCCAAAAAGCCATCTTCTAGGTCATCATCAGGGCCTATGTTTGCACCGCGGGGTATGTTTGGACGTGGCTGGGCCATATAAAATTGCAATTAAGCGGCTAAGTTCTGTCCCTCTCCGTTTTCTTCTGGGTTTTCTTTCGCGCCCGCATTACCATTACCTTGTGCATTATCCATGAGAAGTTTCGGCGCTTCTCCTGGGCCGGGACCTTCCACGTTAGGATTATCTGCATCTTTTCCTGATTCTATTCCACGTTTTGGAGCCTTTTTCTGTTTATCAGCATCAGATCTAGAGTCTTCTCTGCTCTTGTTTCCACCCCCCTCAGCGTCTCCTTTTTTGCTCACTGTTTGGGCGCTCCCTCCACCAAAGACCTTCCAGATTCCTTCAACAGCTCCTTCAACAGCTCCTTTAATCACCCCACCTGCCGTACCAACAACAGCTCCTACCGCTCCACCAGCGAAACGTGTGAGTGGGTTTCTCACAATCGCCCTTCCTAGGTTTGCGACGGCGGTGAAAGGCGCTTTCAAACCTTTCAACTTTCTATAATTCGCCGTCCCTACTAGCTTCCTACCCCTCTGAAATCCATTTCCCAATCCTTGAATGGCTCCATGCGCGGTAGACTGAATTACTTTTCCAGCAGCACGAAGGGCAAATACAGTTGCCCCTAATGCACCTACTCCAGCTATTCCTGTAGCAAGGAATATCTTTCTCATTCCTTGAAATAAGCGTTCTGCCGCTCTGTTATCATCCCTGCTTGAATCTCTTTCTTTCCCACCTTTAGCCCTTTTGTCATCTTTAGCATGTTCTTCTTGAATGTTGACTTGCTCTGTCTGAGACGGCTCTTCCTCTCCAACCGTTTTAGAACTTGTTTCTTTCAGATCAGGCATCGGTGTTGACGAACTCCCCTTTGTTTCGGTTCCTCTCACCTTGTTTTTACCTTCGTCTCCTTTTGAGATTTGACCAGTATTGTTGGCTGAATTTTCATCCTCCTTATGTCCTCCATTTTCCTTCTTAAATGGATCAGCTTTCGATCTTAAAGAATCATCTTCTTCCGATGACGATGAACTGTTGAGTATGATTTTAACTGCATCTTGAACCAGCTTATTCACGTCCTGGGGTGGCGGAGTTTTGAGTGTGTTTACCTCCGGCCCTTTTGTAGAAAAATCTTTATTTTCATGCCCGGGCGCATGGCTCAATATGTTTCCTCCTTTGTGTGGCGATTTTTCCGTCTTGTCTTTATGGTTTGTCATCCTGAATAAGTTAACTCTTATATTAAACTGTATTTTACCTTTTTTTCAGTTTTCTGTCAAAGGATTTGGCAGGAGTGAGCG
>CAZHKJ010000070.1:2564-5757 GCA_964533115.1 uncultured Candidatus Peribacteria bacterium
AAACTAAGTATTACTGGAGAGTAAGCGCTAAAAATTTGGCAGGGGTGAGCGCTTTTCCTGTTGGCGAGAGGGGAGCTTTGCTTTATAAAGAATTCATGGAAAAAGCACTGAATTCACCACAAAAAACTCCACCAGTCACCTCAAAATGGGCCCCTCTTTGGGCTTTTTTTGCCCCGATCTTTGTAGTGGGTGTTTTTTTAGATCAAGTCACTAAAGCTTGGGCGGAAGATTTACCCCGCAGTACCGTGGTGAATCTTGGCTTCAATTTGTCGCATAATGATGGTTTGATTTTTGGCTTTGATCTTCCTCTTTGGGGGATTTACGCCCTGACCGCAGGAATATTACTGCTAGGCGTTTATACCGTCATAGAGAATAAGCTCTGGCAAAAAAAATCTCACCTCTTCCCTCTCGCCCTGATTTTAGCTGGAGCCATCGGTAATTTAATCGATCGCATCCGCTTGGGTTATGTGGTGGACTTTATCCAAGTTTACTGGTGGCCCACGTTCAATCTGGCCGATATTTTTATCGTAATAGGAGTCTTCTTGCTCGGCTGGCAAGTGCTCATTGAGGAAGAAACTTTGGAAGAGCTATAAATCAATTAGCGATGTCTTTTGCTTCATGAGTGAGCGCTCTCATTTTTTCCGTAGGCCCTTCTTGCCCGGTGAGGATTTTAAACATAGGGAAAACCTGATTCAAAAACCAAATTTCTCCTGAAAGCACGTGAGGTACTTTGGCTGCTTTGGCTTCTTCTAAAAATAGGCTGGTTTTCCCATAAACCGCGTCTAGAGCCAGTTCTACTTTTGCCCATAAACGGAAAGGCACAATGGTGCTTTGGCGAGATTGATCACTGGAGGCGGTGGCATTCACAATCACATCCGGCATAGCGTCCCATACGGCTAATTCAGGCACCCAATCTAAGCCATTCTTCTCTGCAAAGGCTTTTGCTTTTTCAGGGGTTCGGTTCCAAATGGCCACCTTAGCCCCTTGTTTTTTTAATCCGTAAGCCGTGGCACGAGCCGCTCCTCCGGCTCCCAAAATCAAAACCTGTTTATCTTTTAAGTCGGGTAATGCGGACTGTATGGCTCCAACGGCTCCCATCCAGTCGGTATTGTAGCCGTGAAGTTTACCCTCTCGTGCTACGATCAAATTCACCGCATTAATGGCTTTTACATCTTCTGACGACTCATCCAAGTAAGCAATAGAAGGGGTTTTATAGGGCATGGTCGCCACCACTCCGTCCAAAAGGCCATTTTTTAAATCCTCCATGATTTTAGGGAGATCTTCAGAGGGAAGGTCTAGGGTCTCGAAATGAGCCTCCAGACCTAGTTCCTTAAAACCGCCATTCATCACCGGGGTGGTGAGGCAAAAGTTCAAAGGATGGCCAATGATTCTATAGTTTTTCATTTGGATGGGCTCGCTATTTCTTTTTAGCGTTAGCCATGAACTCTCCAAGACCTTCTACCGCCTTGAGGACTTCAATGGGAAGCATCCAGACGATTGTGTTGGACTGATCGGAAGAAATGTCGTTGATGGATTCCAAAGTACGCAGATGCAAAGCTCCTGGAACTTCAGCAAGCATGGAGGCAGCGTCACGAATGTTTTTAGCCGCCATGACCTCTCCTTCAGATTTGATCACTACCGCTCGACGTTCACGCTCCGCTTCGGCTTGTTTACCAATTGTGCGCTTCATGTCCTCTGGAATCAAAATGTCTTTAAGCTCCACATTCACTACCGTAACTCCCCACTCACTGATCATACTGTCCACGAGGTCTTTGATTTTTTCAGAAAGACTGTCTCTTTTGGATAGAAGATCATCCAGACTTACTGCTCCCACTACATTTCGCATCGTGGTTTGAGCCAATTGGCTGGTCGCGTAGTAAAAGTTTTCAATGTTCAAAACGGCTTTGCTGGCATCGCTCACTTTAAAAAACAAAACGGCGGTCACTCCCACGGAAATATTATCTTTGGTGAGACACTCTTGAGTAGGCACTTCCACCGTTCGAAGACGTAAATCCACCTTACTCATGGATTGGATGACAGGGAGAATAATCCTCCACCCCGGATTCACCATTTTTGTGAATTTACCGAGGGTAAATTTCACTCCACGTTCATACTGATTGACCTGACGAATGCTGGATAAGAGCACTATTACTACTGGCAATAAAAGAATGAGGATTGGTGGCATAAAAATAGTTAAGCTTGGATTTATTGTAGCAAGTTCATTCCATTTTGCCAAAACACTTTTTGCTGAACGGCGTAGGGAAGCTCCAATCCTTTATAAGTGAGGCTCTGATTCATAGCGGAAGCAAAATTAGACTCTGTTAATATTGAAAAATAATCTTTATAAAGTCTTGTTAAAAATTCTTGATCTTTGTTCTCTTTGCTCGTGATCACGTTATTGGTGGCAAAAACAATGCGGTCTTGAAATTGGATGAAAAAATCCCGAAAGGCTTCATTGTTTTCCGTGATGGTTTTAAAGCCTTCCAAGGCAAAGTCGGTACTGCCAAAACTGGTGTCTAGATATAAATTGGGATGCTCTTCCATCAAAATCGTCAGACGATCCAAAGACTGAGAGGCCAAACAGTAATGAGGGCAAATGAGGCTTAGACGGGGATGCGCCTTCAATACGTTCTCCAATTCGCTTTGATAAATTCCTGTGTTGACCGGCAAGAGGAGCAGCGCTTCTTTTTCTTCCAGTTCTGAATAAAATTCACCCAAGCTCGGATCGTCCACGGGAATCAGATGGCTGTAAGAGTAGCCATTGTATAATTTGACTCCGACCGCCCCGTTTTCCAAACATTTTTCCAGTTCGGTGAGGAGCTGGGCGCTTAGAGGGTCTATCGTGCAAAAAAAGTCGAAAGCGTTTTCCGCCTCTGTTTGCGCATGCACTTGCTTGAGCAGATCATTGTTTTCTTGCCCTCCATCCAAGGTAACGGCTTCCTGATTAAAATGGAGCAAGGAACTGGGGATGCCCGCGAGCACCGTTTTTTCAATCTTGAGCTCAGACATGGTGAGCTGGAGAGTGACCACATCGTTGATGCCCCCCACGGACTCATGAAAGTTGAGCACGGGAGGCAATCCGGCTCGGGTTTGAGTGAATTGAAGAATCAAGACCAAAGCCGCTAAGGGCCAAAACAGACGTGAAAAATTTGACATAGGCTGGAGTTACAAGGCTTAGTATGGCATGAGGTTC
>CAZHKJ010000070.1:5767-5987 GCA_964533115.1 uncultured Candidatus Peribacteria bacterium
TATTGACTCCTCGCCTTTATGACGGTTCATTCATTCCATTTTGGCACTGCTTTTACCGCGGGGGTTTTACAAGAAAACGTCCTTGAAAGGAGGCCCTTCCCTATGCAAAGCCTTAAACAAGTCCACGGCGTAGAGATTGTAGAAGTGACTGAGCTGGGAGCAGAACAAGAGGGAGATGCTCTGATGACCCAAGTGCCCGGGCTTCCTTTGCTCATTAAAA
>CAZHKJ010000071.1:0-617 GCA_964533115.1 uncultured Candidatus Peribacteria bacterium
GATTGTTTACTTTACCGGTAAGACCCGCTCTTCCTAGAGGATCTGTTCCACCAGAGCCTAAGGCGACTTCTATTCCATCAGGGCGAATGAGTCGGTTCCAAACCACGAAAATTCGGGACTGACCTTTTACCAACTCCGAATTGTACTGCCCTACTAAACGAGAGCCTTTAGGAATTAAGACACTGTCTCCGGATTCCGCATAAACATCATGACTCACCATCGCTCGAATCATTCCCGGAAGATCGGAGTGAATCGCTGTTTCCAGGACGGCATCAATGAGTTTACCTTGTAAGATTGTCTGCCCTAGATTGTTCAAAGAGGATGCTTTGGAATTGGGAGTAGTGCTGGAAGCTAGATTTTCTTGAAAACGACTATTGGGGTTCGAACCGCCCGTTTGAAGTCCTGTAGAATCGAGTTTGCCAGCTTCGCTGGAATTCGTTCCTTTATCGGAATGACTTCCGTAAACGAGAATAGCCGATTTGAGACGAGCTTGTCTCATGGCTTCTTCTTGAGCGGCCTTAGCAAGATCGGCTTCCGATGGCCCTTTATCTTTTATAATGGGAACCACAGGCGCTTCAGGAACTGTCACCACTCTTTTAGAAGCCGGCTCGAATTCC
>CAZHKJ010000071.1:627-5931 GCA_964533115.1 uncultured Candidatus Peribacteria bacterium
CTTTTGATTTTTCCTTTCCATTAAAGAAAAACAAAAGAAGGATGGCAGCCGCACCCATGAGAATGAAACCAAAGATTCCGAACTTCTTTTGTTTCATGGCCGGTGTTTGAAGAATAGACTCCCGATTCAAAGACTGAGCTTCCTCAGAAGAGGGATTTTGTTCTTCCCAATTATCCACGAGGAACCTCCTGGCTGAAATTTCGTGTTTGCTTTGAGTTCTTCCCAAAACTCTTATTAACAAGCTGACCTACGACTTTGCCTCTACGAAAAAGAAAGCGTTCTGAGATTCTTTCGATGACGACATAAGGCCCTTCAATCCGGTAATTAACCACTGCCTCTTGGCCTTTATCATCCAAGCTGAATACCGCCGGAAGATCGCTCAACTCCTTGAACTGAAGATAAGTGAATTCTCCATTATCAAAAGCGCGAACAAGGCCGCTTTTCTTATCGTGTTTTATTTCATAGCTAAAATTATAATCAGCGGGAGATTTTGCTTTGAAAGCTTCCTGATTATTGGGGGCTCCGGCAGGATATTCAAAGCGTACTAGATAAACGGTCTCTGGAGTATTTACATTCGCAGTAGTGAGGTGAAAATAATAGCTGCGTTTATTCGTAACGACGGTGAGATTTGTTTTAGGGTTTTGTTCTACGGGCTTTATAAATAATCGATGAGCAACAGGAATCACTTGCCAGGCGATAGAATCCCCAATGGAGGCCACTTGAATGGTTTCCTGATCGGAAAACTCAATCGTCGTTTGAAATCCGTAAGTCGCCTTAAGCTCATAAACCTCATTCGGGTTATAGGCGACGTGTTGAATTCTATTATCCTCGCCTAAAGGCCGAGGCGTCTGTTTCGCCCAACTTACATTTCCCATAAGAGAAAATATAATCGCTGCCAGCATTATTTGTTTTTTTGTCATTTTACGATCTCCTGATCGACTCGGTAGGAAATGACCTGAAATCCCAATGGATTGTTGAGTCGATCGGTTTCATCCATTGGGGCATTGATGTAACGGAAGGTTAAAATGGCTACCCAGTAATCTTCTTTAGTTTCATTGCGAGTGACTTCAGTCGTCATAAACCGGACTTGTGCGGTCTTCTTTTTTTGATCGAGGAAAGAAACCGAACTGATCTTTACCGTTCGGGCCGTATTAGTTTTATAGCGTTCAACCGGACTTTGCGGATTCCCATTGGCAACAGACTCGTTAAACTTTCCGGCTTCATCACCAGAAGACATCAGCCGAACAAGATCGTAATTTCGATTTAAATCTTGGGGATCGTAGGTTTCCCGAGCGATGACATATTTGACGATAAACGATTTGGTAACCGCTTCTTCCTGCGTCAGCACATTTTCCTGATTATCGCGAAGAGGTTTTAAAACGGTGGTCATTCCCGATTTATTGTCGACCTGTAAAACATAAGGTTCGACTGTTTTTAAAGGAGTGAGAAAAACTAGAGCAAGACCTTCAATCCCTGTAAGAATAAGGGCCACTACTCCTACTAGAAACCAACGATTTCGACTGATACGAATCGATTGATAGAGATCCTGATACCACTCCGCAACGATGGGCTCATCTTTGAAAGTTTGTTTAGGCAAAACGCTCATGCCACACTTCCTTCCCGAATCGCTGAAGTTGTTTTGGGAGGAGAATAGGAAGTGGAGCTTTTGTCCTTATTAGTAAATCGTTGAGTACGGGATCCCGAAGGGCTTCTGCCCATAGAGAGTTGTCGCGAGCCCCAGCGCGTCATCGCGGTCGCCGGCCCTCCCACGTAACGGGATAAAGCACCCATGGTAGAAAGTGCGACCCCTCCTCCGAGTGAAGAAGCAATACGAAGCACTTGAGAAAATAAAAGAATCGAAATCGCTCCCATAAGCAAATAAGGGATAATGGTAACCATGGTGAGGTTTTCTCCGGATTGTTTAATCGTGTTTACGGGATCTTTCATAATGGTAAGAATGAGCCCCAACATGGCGAAGGTAATCACGGGGATCATAGCGTAATTCACAAGATAATTGATCCAACCTTGAAACAAACCTTGGGTACTTTTCCAAAGGGCCATGGCTAAAAAGACGGGTGCTATGGATAAAAGAATAGCGAGTCCCATTTTGGAGAGAATCAGCAAAAACAAAGCTATCCCTGTCATGAAGACAGTTCCGAGTAAAACCAGAACAGCCAAAACAATTTGTGCGACATCGAAAGTTCCCGCCTTGCGATTGATATTGCGCGCGGCTTCTACGCCTGTGACAAAGACTTCTTCGAGTTGCTCAGTAGGCTTCGTTCCTCCTATAAGCGCCGTTGTTAGTTTCTCAGGACCCGAAGTGAAAACGTTATAGAAGAAGGTTGTAAAACTGCCCCAATTCGTTGCCAGTTGAAAAATAATTAAGGCTTTCAAGATATGTTTACTTGCGTCACGCAGTGACATCGAAAGCATTCCTTGCAAAACGGCAATACCGAAAAAGGCAATATAGATGACTAGCATCAGGCGAAGCTCAGTCATGTGGGAGCTGACAATCGCTTGATAAGCCTTGGCCGTATAGCCAAGGGTCACTTGATCTACTTGAGTTAAAATGTCGCTTGGAAGTGCCATGATGTTTGCTGGGTTTTTAGGGTTTTGTTTTCAATAATTGAGAAGAACTCGCTTTTACTGGAACTATTGAATCGCCAAAAAACTCGGCATGATTAGCCGTCGCTTGATTCTGGTTGTTCTGCATCGCGGTTTGTAGAGAGAGTTGAAGAGAACTCAAACGAGCCATATCAATATTTAGGAAACCATTCTCGGCAGCGATCCGGCTATTTAAGTCTGTAGCGTTTTTGACATTCGCAGTTTTGTCGATTTCCTGCGTTAAGGTCTCAATAGTTTTCAACCTATCCTGAATTTTATTATAAATAGCATCGGTCGCCGAAAAGGCGGCTCTCGTATTGTCAGTGGAAAGCTTATAACTGGCTGCATTTCGGTTATTAGGATCCTGGGAAAAGAGTTTCACATCGATATTCGGAAGCATATTTTTGAAAGCTTCCTGAGTTTTGGTGAAAACTCCCGGTAACACTCCGCTGCTTTGCAGGCTTGTGATTTCCTGCCAAGTTCCCGGAAGTTCACGTCTCCCCTGCATATCCAAAGGACTATTCTCCAAAAGGCTCATACCATAAGAACCTGTTACTGCATTTTTGGTCGCGACCATTTCATCATACTGTTGCTTCAGCATATCGTATTGCTTCTTCATTTCTTCGATTTGCTGAACGAGTTTCGCAATAGCGGTCACATCTATGACCGGCCAAGCAGCATAGGCTGTATGAAGGGAAGCGGAATACACACTGAGGACTAGCCCCGTAATAACGAATATCTTTTTCATAATCATTTCGTCCTTTCTTGAAATAGAGGAAGCCAAGCTTCCGGAGCATCGCCGACTTCCTTGCGGATATCGTCGAGAAGCCCCACGTTTTTGGAGGTTCCAGAAAGCACTCGGATAAATTTTTCCATTCCACTTAAATCGAGACGGGCAATCACTGAATCCTGACCGTGCTTGATCAGGAAGCAGCGTTCCTGTGGGCCCATGCTTCGAATCCATTCAAATTCGCGCTCACTCAATTTGAAGGCTCCCTGGTAAGCTTCTGAGGTGGCTTTATAGTTTGGAAGAAAGATAGAAGTGGCCGATTGCTGAACGAGCGTATCCCCAATGCTCGAATGAATTGCCGTTTCAATATTGGGAGTAAGAAAAATAACGAAGCCGTTGCGCTTACGGATGGTCTGTAGCCAATCTTTAATGCGAGGAGCAAAGTAAGGATTATCTAAAAGCTTCCAACCTTCTTCTAAGACAATGAGAGTAGGCTCGCCATTCAAGGCTAGATTCACCCGATGAAAGAGATAAGCAAGTACTGGAGGAAGACCAACTTTATCCTCTAAGATTTCTCCCATCTCAAAACCGTAAAAAGGCTGCTCAAACTTCAAAACATCTTCCGTATTGCCAAAGAGGTTTTTATGGGTGCCTTTGCCGTACCACATCGCTAAACGATTGGAGAGTGACCCAGCTCCTCCCAACCCCAAAAAAGGAGCCAGGTTCTCCAAAGTACGATGGTTGAAGTCGAGTTTGTAATTGCCTTCGATTGCTTCAGAAATTTTAAGAAGATCTTCAGAGTTGAGAGTTTCCCCATAGGAACTCAACAGAAGCTGTAGCCATTCCGTTAAGAAAGCTCGGTTCTCTTGGGTATCGGGCAATCTCAGAGGATTGAAACCACTGGAATGAGAAAGTCCTAAAGTAGAATGGGCACCGCCCATTCCTCGGATGAAGATTTCTCCGCCCCGATCTTTATCAAAGAAGAAGATTTTACATTTATACTTAAAGCACTGGGCAACTAGGAAATTGAGTAAAACACTTTTACCAGTACCTGTAGGGCCAATGATCGTCGTATGCCCAACATCATTCACATGAAAATTGAAAAAATAGGGAGTACCGGAGAAGGTCTCCAAGACAGTCACTGCTGGGCCCCAATGATTACCTTTTATTTTCCCACAGGGATAATTATGAAGAGAGGCAAAGGCTGCGAAGTTTGCCGTACTAATAAGCGCATCGCGAGCAATGAAAGAAAAGTTCCCAGGCAATTGAGCCCAGAAGCAAGGCTCTAGATTTAAGTCTTCCCTTACCGCAACAATCCCAAGATTTAAAAAAGCTGCCTCGACATGCGCTAAGGCTTGATCGAGCTTTTTAGGTGCTTCTCCCATCACCAAAACTGTTAAGTGATGATGTCCGAATCCAATACGCCCGGAAGTCGTGTCATCAAGCGCTTGATCAATCTCTTCGATCTGAGAAACGGCTAAGTCTTCCGTTTGAAGCATTTTTCTCTGCTGAGTTTGAATTTTACGAAGAGAGACTTGCCTGTCGGTAAAAACAAAGGACTGAGTCATAATGAACTCAGCTGGGATTTCCAGAAAGGAATCTAGTAAACCGGCATGCGTAGAATCCGCATATTCTTTAATCGAAAGAAGTGCTGCGACTTTGCTTCCCGTATTGCCTCGAACTTCCAAGGCATCTCTTCCAAAGAAGAGCCGCTTGGAACACAAATATTTTGAAATATCCATTGAGGGTGCAAGAAGTGGGCGGTCTTCCAAATTGATAAGCGAACTTAGGAATTGGGTAGGCTCGGAGAATAATCCTACCTCACTCTCAACCATGCCTAAAAGTTTTGTCCCATAATCCTTAAGATTGGCTAAGAAGCGTTGGGTAATGGATTGCAGTTCTTTATGAGCAAGTTTGATTTCAACATCGTGTTGAGTTTGATTATTCTTTCTCGAAAATGATTTTAGCTT
>CAZHKJ010000072.1:0-547 GCA_964533115.1 uncultured Candidatus Peribacteria bacterium
TGTCTCCATAATAATGGTAACTTCTATTATCATCCCCACAAGAAACTAGGAAAATGGTAAGTAAAACAAATACGAGAGATTCTATTTTTTTCATTAATCGAGAGTTATTGTGTCCTCTAGGTGGATTTCTACAGCAAAATCATCAATAACCCAAGTTCTTTCGCTCAGTGCCTCAGCATTTACCCCGAGATTAAGGGCCCAATCAGGCAAGTGAGAATCTTCACCAAAGGAGTAGTGATCTAAATCGACAAATGCAAAATCATACGTATCAGATATAGTGATATTCACGAAATAAGAACCATCGTCATTTAAAGAAGCAGTATAGGAAACAGTTGCAAGATTTATTGCGGCTAAGAGGTCTTTTGTACCATTGATTGCAATTTGATTAGTTGAGCCTATTCGTTCCCCATTTTTTATTCCATCGGTAATGAAATCAACAATCTGAGCATAATCACTGGAGCCTTTGATTGTGCTAGCAATTGAGGAGTCATCGTTGTATGTCAGATCCCAAGGTAAAAAAACCAATGAATGTCTCAAGAAGTCCGAG
>CAZHKJ010000072.1:557-5898 GCA_964533115.1 uncultured Candidatus Peribacteria bacterium
AATCAAAAACATAAGAAGCCGCAAACCACATCAATTTCGCATCGAAATACATATTTCCATCTATATCAACGTTGTTAATAGGATTGTTGCCAGAATAGGCATAAAAATTCAACATTTGAGGGGCAGGCAATAAGCTAGTAATTCCCGTTTCTCCCTTCACATCATAGATGAACTGCATAGGATCCTGACTCACAAACCTCCCTATTTTAGGGTCATACCATCTGGCTTCGAAGTAGTAGAGGCCGAGGGCATCATCGAGTTCCTTGTCAGTGAAAGAGTGGACAGCATCGGTACTACTCAGCTGGGTGTTTTGGAGTTCGGAGCCATAAGGAGTGTAGTCGTAGATCTGGCTCACGAGGCCACTGCTGTCCGTAGTGACCGCCGCCCCTCCCAGATGATCTTGGTGAACAGTGGTCATCCCCTCCGTTTCGGTTCCTTCATGGAAGCCAAGGCGTTGGGAGCCGGCAAAGAGGTAATAAGTGGGAGTGCCGGCGCTCGTGCTGGTTCCATTGCGAAGTTCTCCGTAGTTTCCCATATAGTAGCTATACATCTCCGTGCCTGTGCTTGAATCGGTGATTTTATAGCGTTGGCCCGCATAGTCGTAGGCAAAGGTTTTGGCTCCACCCGCAGTGAGACGATTTTGTTCATCCCAGGTATAGGAGGCAGTGCCGTTGGACGTGAGATTCCCATTGGCATCGTAGCTATAAGGCGTGCCCGCCACATTCGTGACGGCATGAGGATTGGTTCCACTGGCCCCCGTACCCTCGTAAAGAAGGGTGCCCAGGTCCGATTTGCTGGTGAGATTGCCTAGCTCATCATAAGTGTAGGACTCGCTATAGTCGCCCACAGGGAGTCCAGTCGTGCTCGCGGTGAGCAGACGATTTAAATCATCATAGGTGTAGGAAATCGTTTTCGCAGTGGGCAGAATACTCTTGTCTACAATGCTCGTGATGTTCCCCACGGCGTCATAGGTATAGGCAAGATCCTGAATATTCCCACTCACCACGCTAGTCCCATCATTATAGATTCCACTGGTAGTTTTTTGGGTCAAACGATACGCCTGCGCGGGGTTATAGCTATTGGTAGTGACAGTGCCATTCCCATAGGAGATGCGCTCCACTTGTCCGGCGGGGCTGTAGTCAAAGTCGCTCACCACATCGCTGAGGCTGCTGCTGCCTTGAGTCACTTTCTCGATTTGCCCGCCTTCGTTGTAGCTATAATTCACAGTGAGAATAGAGGAAGGGTAAACGATCTTGGTGGGACGACTAAGGAGGTCGTAAGTGCTTTGGAATAAATAGCTGTAATAGGTCGTGAGTCCCGGCTTTTTAAAATAGTAATATTCTTTGGTCGGATTCCCAAGATAGTCATAAGTGTTGGTGAGCACGGACTGGTCACCCGAGTCGGAACTGATTTTATAGAGCCTCATCTTGCCCCGGGTGCCCGTATCGTACGTATACAAAACATCACGGGTGCTGGTGGAACTGTCCCAATCCTCGTACTTCACACGATCCAGTTGGTCATAAGCCCAAGTGATGACTTGTCCTTTGGGGTCGGTGCGGGTGCTAAGATTGCCATGGTAATCATAGGTGTAAGTCCAGGTGCCAAAGTCAGTTTCGGAGGGGTCATGCAGATCCTCTTCGCTGAGCTTTCGTCCCAAAGAATCATAGGTGAAGTGCCGTTCATTGCCATGAGCGTCAGTGAGGCTGAGCAGTCGCCCGAGAGGATCGTAAGCATAGGAAGTCGAGAAAGTGGAGCCTGCATTTTCTTCTTCAACCGTGAGCAGTTGACCAGCCGCCGAATAGTGGAAGCTTTTGGCGATGCCTTTGGGGTCTGTCACGGTCACTTGCCAATCGGCGTAGGAGTAATGGGTGCTTCCATTGGGATCGGTGACGGTGAGAGGTCGGTTTAAAGCGTCGTAGTGGCTTTCAATTCCATATTGAGAATCATCTCGTCCAAAAATAGAACTCGAGCTCTCATACGGGAGACTTTGCATGCGCACATTGCCATTTTCGTCGTACCAAAGGTCAAGGGTGGTGTAGACGCCATCTTCCCCCAGAGTATTGGTTTGGATGCTGCGTCCGAAGCCATCATAGTAAGTGACCTGTTCACTCGGGACTCCTCCAACGGTGCTCGTCGTGGTGGAGGAACTGGGCAAGGAATCATCGTCGTAAAGGGTAGTCGAAAGAAGGGTGGGCGCGCCGCTGGTGGGGTCCGGCACGGTAATCGTGAGAGGGCGTCCAAATCCATCGTAGCTGTATGAAGTGGTGCTGCCATTTTCATCCGTGCGACTAGTCACTTGTCCACTTGAATAGTCATATTCCAACTGAACGGTGTAGCCTTTGGGATTCGTGATGGTTTCGGGGTAGAGAGCAGCATCATCATAAGCATAAGAAGTGGTGTACCCGCGTGGATTTCTAAGCGCCGTAACAAGCCCATAACTGTTGTAGGTGTAGCCGGTATAAATCCATGTAGACGTGGGGAGGTCCAACCAATCATAAGCACGGGTCACATTCCCCACGCTCACGGTTCCATAGGTGGTGGAGCCATCATAGTAGTAACGTTTTCGGCTAATCACCGTCCCACTCGAATCGGTGATTTTTTCATCCTTGATTTTATTTTTAATCACCCCCGCAGAGTCGGTGGCATAGCTTGTGGTCACCGTGAACTTTTCGTCAAGCGTGGTCTTATCTTTAAAGCTTCCATCTTCATTGGCCTTCACTTCTCCGTAGTACACAAGCGTTTTGATGTTCCCATGAGAGTCGTAGCTATATTCTTCAGCCGAGTCTTTATGCTCGGAGTCTCCTTCGTAATAGAGCGTGGTTTTACGGGCCAAATAGGCAAAAAAAGCTCCACTTTGATGTTCCGTTTCCATCCATTTTTGAATCTCTACTTTATATAAAGCTCCCGTTTTGTCATACCATTCCATTCGATAAGGGAGGCCGACTTTTGAGTAAGCATCTTGATATTCCCCTGCGTCTTCCTGGCTCTCGTCTCCTTGGTGGCTATAAATCATTTTTTGGTTTCCTTCATGATCGGTAATGATCACGCGGCCAAATCCAACGAAGGAACGACTGTAGCCATCGTGAGGGTAGTATTTCCCCTCTTGATATTCATAAGTAAGGGTGGCGCTCATGCCCAGCCCATCATTTTGAGTGATGGTTTCGACCACATAGATTTGTTGGGTGTGCTCGGTGGGATTCGTGTCCTCTATGGGCTGCATTTTATAGGTGACCTCCGTGCTAGCTCCGGAAGAGAGGGAAATGCTCGATAGACGATCAGCCGGAGCCCCTTGATTGATGAAAAGATAAGAGCCTTCGGCATAGGTGCCATCTCTTTCTAAAAGCAATGCATCCACCAACCCATCATTATTAACGTCGATGAAGGGTCTGAATTCCGAATCCAAACCGCCATCCGCCCAATAGCGGTAGGTCCAATCATCCATTTTTTCTGGAAAAGTCCACTGAGAGTCTAGGACCCAATCCGTACCGGTGTTTAAGTAGACCATAAGATCTGAAGAAATTCCCAGTAAATCCGGCAAATGATCTCCATTCACATCCGCGAGGGTACAATTATGGTAACCCAGTCTCCATCCATTAGAGCTTGTCGGCACGGTGGGGATATCCCAATATTCATCTTCTTCCCAGCCCGAACCCGTATTGATGAAAACTTTATATTTATCGGACATATCCGTTCCATCCATCACCACAAAGTCAACAAGCCCATCTCCGTTCAGCTCTATAAAGGTGGCCCGTTCATCATCCACGTCATAAGTTCTTATGCCGTTATCTGAGTACTTGGGTAAATTCCAATCGACTCTTTCCCAGGAAGAGCCCGTGTTTAAGAATACTTGGCTGTATCTACGCTCATCTTGGAGGCGTTCTCCTGAAGAAATGACGTAATCCGGCAATTGGTCCCCATTTACATCAAGAAAGGAGCCCATAATCGAAGAGTTGTACTGGTATCCAACCGAGGAGCTACCATCTGTCCAATACGGCATGGTCCACTCCGTGTCACGTTCCCAAGTCGAGCCGGTATTCAAATACACGCTATACAGGGTGTCTATAGCCGGATCAAAGCTTGGGCCGCCATAGCTATTATACATATATACAAAATCCACCAAGCCATCTCCATTTACATCTAAGATTTCAGTAGGGCGTATGGTCTCACCCCCTGCCAATTCAAATTCCGGATAAGTAAAGGAAGAGGTCTCGTACCAACCTGTTTTTAGGTTCTCAAACCAGCAATAGTGCTCACAATAACCCTCCTCCATCGCTATTCCCATAGCATCCAAATAGCCATCTCCCGTAAGATCTGAAAAAGATAAAAAGCCGTAAGGATAGCCACCCTCCTCAGGGTCATCTACCGCCCACACCGGCATTTCCCATAAAGAGGTGTCATAGCTCCAACCCTCTCCAGTGTTCAGGAAAATAGCATAATTCGAAGAAGGCAGCTCATTGGGTCCGTAAACAATATCTGAGTAGCTGATGTCGCCTGTTCTGACGTCTATCAGGCCATCTCCATTAGCATCCAGAAAAGTATTCCCGTGGCTCCAATCAAACAAATAACTCCAGTCCCAGTCGGTCTCTTCCAGCCATCCTTTTTCAGTGCTTTGATAGGAAAATTCAGTAGCCGGAAGCGTGGTTTCCGTGCCGTCGGTTCCTTGTGCGGTTACCAAAATGGATTCAAGTAGAACTCTATAGCCATTGTCTCCCGAAGAGTAAGAAAGATCGTAGTTTCGTAATTCTTCACCGAAGGCTTCTATGGTGATGCTGTCGATTTGAGAGTTGTTTTTGGTTTCGAAGCCGGCATAATAATTCTTAATCTCATGATCGGATCTTTCTCTGTTGAAATAAATAACAAAATCTCCATCGGGGCTACTCTCCGTATTGCTGCCATTTCCAGTGTAAGAAATAGTGGATGGATAAATTTCCCCTTGGTTTTTATGGTAGTTAAAATCAATAAAATTGCCATTGAGGTCGCGGATTTCTTTCAGCATCCAACGGTAGACTTTATAGTCACCATCGTCGTAGTCTTCCCCGTTGTCCAATCGGTATGCATCATAGTGGCCAAAGAGATAAACCGTTCCGCTTTTATCCGTAGCCGTCCAATAGAAGTCGTAGAGCCCATCGCTGTAGGAATCCGTGTTTCGATGAATTTCATAGATCCAAAAATCGCCCTTTTCATTCCGCGCCATGTAAGTGTCCTCACTCACTTCCACCAATTCACCCGAGAGAGATGAACTAAAATCCTCACTTGTGTAGAGCTGATTCACGCCATTTTTATTGAGTCGTTCAATGTAAGGAATATTTAAGCTCCACCCATAACCCACGAAAGAGTTATT
>CAZHKJ010000073.1:0-5889 GCA_964533115.1 uncultured Candidatus Peribacteria bacterium
GCAAGAACTCGATGAACTTAACGATGGATCGACTTTGCGTTTAACGGTGGCAAAATGGTACACGCCTTTGGATCGAAGCATCCATGATGTGGGCATCACTCCTGATATTGAAGTGAATGATGATGAAAACACCGATCCAGAAATCGATATCCAATTAGATGCGGCTTTGGACTACTTGGTTTCCGGTGGTAACTAATCCATTTCATCTCATGAAAGTTCTGCTTTGCGTACTCGATGGATTCGGTCATGGCCCAGCCTACAAAGGCAATGCGATTGCGAATGCGCGCACTCCATTTTTAGATGAACTGTATTCCACCTGTTCTTGGACTCTTTTAAAAGCTTCCGGAGAAGACGTTGGAATCCCCAAGGGCACGCAAGGCGGTTCCGAGGTGGGCCATCTCACCATGGGTGCGGGACGGATTGTTCTCCAGCCTTTGCAGGAAATAGATCATGCGATTGCCGATGGCCATTTCTTTAAAAAACAAGCCTTGTTGGATGCGGCGGCTCATGCACGAACTCAGGATTCCGCCTTCCATATTCTTGGCATGATTTCCGATCAAGGCATCCATGCGGATTTAGACCATGCGCTGGCCTTGCTGGATTTTGCCAAAGAACAAGGGCTGAAAAACGTTTACGTTCATGGGATTTTAGATGGAAGGGATGTTCCTCCAAAAAGTGCAAAAATATTCATCCAACGGCTCCAAGCTCACATGGAGAAGATTGGGATTGGGAAGCTCGCCAGTTTAGTGGGCCGCTATTATGCCATGGACAGAGATAAAAACTGGGATCGTACGGAAGTGGCTTATGAGCTGTACGCCAAAGGGACCGTGAGTGCTGCCGGGCTGACTCTTGCTTGCCGCCAGGATCCCCTTCAAGCCATTGATGAGGCTTACGCTTCAGGGATTGAAAGTGATTATTATATTTCGCCTATTCTCTTGGGAGACTCTCTTGAAGACGCTCGTGCCGGGCTCATGAAAACAAACGATGCTCTTGTCTTTTTTAACTTTCGTACGGATCGTGCAGCGCAACTTACGGAGCGTTTTCTGACTCCAAAAAGTCCTGATGAGCCTACCGTTTTTCTAACTGTTTTTGGCCCCTATGCCACTCACGCCCCTGTCGTTTTTCCTGAGACTAAGCTTAAGAATAACTTAGGCGCTGTGATTGAGGCTGCCGGTTTGAGCCAACTGCGTATTGCTGAAACGGAAAAATATGCGCACGTCACCTTTTTCTTCAATAGCCAAGCAAAAGAAGCTTTTGCTCATGAAAAACGCATTATGGTGGATTCTCCAAAGTGCCCCTCTTATGCCGAAAAACCGGAAATGAGCGCCCAAGGAATCACCGATGCCTTGAAGCACGAACTCAAAACGACGGATCCTCCTGCTTTCATTGCCCTGAATTTTGCCAATCTGGATTTGGTGGGGCACTCGGGGCACTATGAAGCAACGGTAGAAGCAGTGGAGACGATTGACCGATGTTTGGCTCAATTTGTTCCTCTAGCCCGTAGCCAGGGCTACGCCGTGCTTCTCACCGGAGACCATGGAAACGCGGAATACATGATTTACGACCACTCCATCAACCCGATTGATGAGGCTCAGCTGGATGGCAGTCCGTGCCCGTCTCACACCCGAAACCCGGTTCCTTTTCTTTTTATCCCCCCTAGAGAGGGTCGTTTGGCTCAGCTCAAAATCAGCTCCCATGAAGTGGCTACCGGTGGGCTTCAAGATGTGGCCCCCACCGTTCTTGCCTTGCTGGGATTGGAAAAACCTTCTGAAATGACAGGTTCGAGCCTGGTTGAGTAAGTGGCTTCGGGTCAAGGTCAATCGCCTAGTTCCAGAAGCGTTTTAACGTAGGCAAAAATTTGTTCGGCGGCAAATAAGCTTTCATGTTTTGGGCCAGCCTCACGGCCCGAAGCTGTCCACTCCTCCCACTCCATTGGCTCCCCTAGCAACTGTCCACTCGAGCTTTGCTCATTCATACGGGCCTCCCATTTTAAATCAAAGCCGAGCCACGGTTCCGTCTCCGTGCTGGATTCTTCATTTGCAGCCATGAGGCCGTTTTCCCTGATCAATAGGCTGAGATCTTGCTGCTGTTCATCGGTGAGTTCCATAGACTCTTTCTTTTCCCGTTCGAAATCGGCATCGGGATGGTAGCCCTCATAAGTCCAGCTGTAGACAAGATCGTTTCCATCTATGGTCAAGGTTTCCTTCTGGGAGTTCGTATCTTCACTGAGCTCCTCTGTGCTTAGTTCCAGGGATAAATAAAAATCATCCATGCCAGGGACTTCAAAGGCAAAATCAAAGTTGTACCGTTTTCCGTCCACTTGAAATTGGACAAAACTTTGGTAAAGGCCCGGCTGCTCAAAAATTGCATCAAAAGAGAGATCTTCTTCACTCGAACGCACATGTAAATAGTCTAAACTTTCGTTGCGTAAAATGACGGCATGCCCCTTTGCGCCCAAATAGTCTTCCAGCTCCACCTTTTTCCCGTCTTGCTCCACTTCAAAGCCAAAATGCATCTCCTTTCCCGTTTCCATTTTTTCGGGGAACACGGGGCTTAGAGTAAATTCCTCCACCGTGAAAGGCTCCATGAGATCCGCTTCTAAAGTTTGTGTTTTAGCGGCTCCGTTCTCCCCAATTTCCACTTCGGTGTGCAGAACCATTTTAGGGGAATATTTAGGGGTGAAATCCGCATAAATCATATAGGATCCTTCCTCTGAAAAACTTAAATCTACGCTGAATTCTCCCGTTTCTTCATCAAGATCCGGGTACAAACGTTGGAACTCCGTGAGATCTTTTTTGACGACAATAAGATGCATGATTTTTTCATGCACACGTTCGAATTGGGTGAGCACTTCTCCGTCGGCATCATTGATTTTAAAGCGCAATTCGACTCGCTCTCCCGGCTGGGCCTCACTCAGATCGGAGCTCAGCTCCATATGCACATCTCCGGGGGCAAAAACATGCGTGGCCATCCAGCTTAAAACGGCGACGGCGAAAAGAATGTTAAAAAGAATAAAGGGAAATTTCCAGGGTTTTTTCATAGATTGAGGAATCTTGTATAGCGGCAGCCTAGCATGGTTCTTGTTTTTCAGCAAAAAGTGTGGTATTATTCCTTGATCATTAAAAATAAAAACAAATGTCTACTGCTCCTAGTCTTGATGAGATCTTGGCGCTGGCAAAGAGTTTGCCCGTGCTCAAAGAAGATCAACTCTCGCGTATTTTGACCCTCGCTCCGAAGATGGATGCGGCGGCTCTTACGCGTTTAAAAGTTCAGCTGGATAAAATCAAATCCGTGTATTTAAAGGATCTTAAACAAAAAACAGAAGTTTTACATCATGCCGCGGCGGCTCATAAGGAATGGCAGGCCGATAAAGCCCGTGATGCTCTCCATGAAGCTGAATCCGCGGATCTGGCTGCTTCGCAAGAGACTGCCAGCCACTTATTGTCCAGCTTAAACAACTAAACTCAATCGATATGACGGATTTTGAAATTCCAAATGAATCCACCGATAGAGGAGGTGATCTCATTGCGGCTGTGGAAGCCTATAATGAGGCCGTAGAGGATGGCTTGAAACTAAGTCACAACGGTGATTTTTTAAATGCTTATGCTGCCAATTATCCGGATGAAGCGGCTGAGCTGAAGACCCTCTTACAAGAAGTTGCTGCTTTAAAAGAGAATTATTCAATAGATACCCTATATATGGGTGAGGATCTTAAAAAGGCTGTTACCTCTTTGGACTCAGTGATGTCTGAATACTACAACGCGTCACAGAAGGATGCTCAGAAGGCTGTACAAGTAAAAGAACTCCCTGAAACTCAGTCGAATGCCACCCCTTCAATGAAATCTCGTTTGGAAGCTGAACTCGGAAAGTACTCTTTTCCTCAGGACACCAATCGTCTCGTTGTTGAGACAAAAGCTTCTCAAGTTCGTGAGATTGTTCGTACAAGCATAAAAGATGACGTAGGCACTAAATCCTTTGAAAGTTATGGAGGTCAGGCAGAAGCTGAGTTTACCCATCCTTCACTTCCAGGTGTAAAACTGATTCTTGTTCAGGATGAGGACAAGGGGGTTTACTTTGAATCTGATCCCTCGAACATTTTTGGCAATAGTGGATTTAATTTTCTTGAAAGTGGGATGGAAGAAGCTTGCCAAGACGTTAAGCTTTTCTTCGATGCTCTTTTGATGGTTAAAGAAAAAAAGATGGTCCCCGATAGTACTGACCCATTTGGTGTCTATGGACTTGGCATCATCAGTTTCAACGGACGCAAATTGGAGTTAGATGGCTTTGTGGAAAGTGACAATGAAAGTTTTGCAAAGTTACTGAATGATGAGTATGAAAAGCTCACAAAAGACTTACCACAAAGACAGATTAATGAGATTAGCCAGCAGCGAGAAGATGCTTACAATAATATCAAGAATCTAATCTCGCATTGGAAGGAGCTTAATCCTGAGGCTCCGCGCGATCCTAGTAATAATCTGACGGTTTTTGAAAATCGTTTTGCTAAGGCTAATTTAAAATATCATGTAGCGCAAATGAATCAAACTGATGGTGAGGATATTTCAGATTTAGAGAGAGTTTATGTTAATGAGCTTAAGAGCATTGAAAGTGACTTGTGGATGGCTATTACACCTAACAGCACCCCAGAATCCACTCCCCCTGCAAACCCAGACACCACCCCTGAAGCATCCACAGCAGAAAATACCCCATCACCTACTTCAGCACCCGCAACTGCCCCACAACCCATTAGCCAAGCTACAACTGCGGAAACTGTTAGTGGTAATGAAGCGCCCGCTGCTATACAAGCCACTCCACCAAAGCGTAGTGTGGATCTTGCTCCAGAAGCATCGGAAGCCACTTTCCGTACACGCTTGACCGAGAATAAGGATGCCGCTGAAAAAAATGCCAGCAAGCCCTCTTATGAGCTTACAGCTCCAGACGCAAGTGGGGTTCAGCAATTGACCATCCATTTGCCTAGTCCAGAAGATGTCCGAAATAGTCGCATCACTGACTTTGTGGGGAGGGAGGGAGTAGCCATTCAAAAAACTGAAGAAGAATTGGGCAAAATGACGCTCGTTCTCTTGGCTGATGACCATGGGCAAAAGGCTGGCACCGAATACACCTGGAAAGAAGGCACTTGGCGGAATGCTCAAGGCGAGCGGCTCAAGATTTATGATGGCACAAAAATTACTATTAAAAACCCCGCTCCGACAGTTGCTCCGACCTTAGCTGCTGCTGCCCCCGTGGAAGAGACCCCTCCTACTGCGACATCCGTTGCTCCTGATGAAAAATTTGACCCTGAAGAGTTCAATTGGCTAGCTCAGAAAGATGAAAACGAAGTGGACATGCCGGATAACCGCACCGATCAACAGAAAGCAGATTCCCTTGCCGCTGAATATAGAGGGCTGCTTAAAGATGAGAAAAAAGCTCCTCGTGATTCAAAGGGCCGAGTTGCCCCTTATATGCGAGCGCGTTACGATAGTTATCAACGGCGACTAGCACAGTTTAAATCAACCATTTCCGACCAGCCCGCTTTACTAGCTCAGCTGGCAGATGCAGAGAAAGGAACTACTCAGTTTTTAGCGGAAAATCCTGAAGAAGAAGCTGCCGCTTGATGCGCAAAATCACCCCCCATTTGTTTTGGGAATGATTCGGATTTGATTCTTCACTTGTTTTTCCTTATACTTCGCCGTGCTTTTGGTTTATCGGGGTATAGCGCAGTTGGCTAGCGCGCTTGGTTTGGGACCAAGAGGCCGCAGGTTCGAGTCCTGCTACCCCGACCAATATATTTACATTGCCGGCGCTTTGTGATGCAATTGCTTTGAATTGGTATTTTCAACCAATATCATGAAAACCATCTTCTTTTTGCTCTGCCTGTTCACCAGTTTGACT
>CAZHKJ010000074.1:0-548 GCA_964533115.1 uncultured Candidatus Peribacteria bacterium
CTGCGGCTGCGAACAGTTTTTTCTCAAAACGCTCTGTTGATGGAGGTTTGTTTGACATGATTTTTGAGATTAAAAATTTCCAACGCTCCGGGTGATCACCCCGGCCGTACCTACGGATGGATTTTCACCTGATCGCATCCTACCAAATTTTCAGGTTTTTTCTAGGTGAAGGAGACCTCTTTCAGTCGTTTAATCTGATGGTTTTATTTTTTAGCGTTATTCGGCTCTGCAAAAACCCTAGGATTTCTCTTTTTTCCTCCCTACTGCCACTCTCTAAGATGTATTTGGCGTAATTCCTTATCTGTTTACCTACAAGTGCTTCGAGGTTTTCGATTTTCTTTCCCAATACTCCCGTTTCAAATCGTTGGTAGCGCATGACCTCTCTTTCCAGCTTCGCTTTGGTCCCGATCAGGTCTATGTCGATGGAGTCGATCAGCTTTCTTAGTTCTTCAATAAGTTCCTCTTCACGGATATAAGGTTCCGAGCAGATTTTTTTAATCGATTGTGTGCAGTGGTAGTAGTCGTACTTTCTTGAGGAGCCGTTTTTA
>CAZHKJ010000074.1:571-5845 GCA_964533115.1 uncultured Candidatus Peribacteria bacterium
CTTGATCATCTGAACAAATGCAAAGTCTTTTTTACTCTTTGGTCTGGGCGGGCTTTTGAGCTGTTCTTGAACTTTCTCAAATAGCTCCTTAGTGACTAAAGGCTCGTAATTTCCTTTGTGCCACTGACCGCTACCCTTTGGAAACTCATACTCACCATAGTAGTAGGTGCTTTTCAGGATGCGATAGATGCCACTCAAGCAGAATACTTTTCCACTGGCCGTTTTAAACTTCTTTTCGTCTTTGAGCCACATGTAGGCTTGCCTACCGGTCACGCCTTCTTCACCCACTTTCTTAAAGAGCTCCTGAATGACAGGAGCCCTTTCTGGGTCAATGTGGACGGTTCTACCGTTGCGGTCAAAAGTCCGCTCGGGAATGTAGCCAATAGGGGGTTGGCATGGACGGTGACCCAATTCAGCCCTCTTTTTAAGACCTCTCTTTACATTGACTCCTCTGTTGTCGTTCTCCAGTTTGGCTTGGCTTCCTAAAATCATGAGTAGAAACTTTTCATTGGGGGAGTTGCTGAATCTCTGTCCGTGGGTGCGAATATCTGCCAAAAATCCTCCATCCATAAGGTCTACAATTTTCCCGATATCTCCACCATTACGGCCGATTCTTGAGATATCCCAAGCGATCAGGCCGTTGTAGGATCCTGCTTTGATCCCCTCCACAATTTCATTGAAGACGGGTCGTCCACCCGCTTCTTTGGCTGAGTGACTTTCCGTCTTTACCTCTACAATCTCCAATCCCTCTCTTTTGGCCATGTTCATCATCTCTTGAAGCTGGCTTTCTATGGAACGAGCTTGGCGTTCTTCAGCCTCGGATGATTTGCGAGCATAGAGGCAGTAGCGGATGTGCTCCTGTGGGAGCAACTCTTCAGATGCTCTCACAGGAGGTCTTTCAAGTGTTGTTGCATTCATGGCATCAGGTTAGTGTCTACCTACACAGATGCCAGAACGGTTATAGAAGTCCAGCCCAACCATCATCAATGTACTGCTGTGCCCGGGCGTAGTGGGCAAGTTTCATTTCTCTGGTGGGCTCTACAGGTAGACCATTGTAGTCCGTTGACCATGGGTTCCAGAAAGGTGGTTCTGTTGGGAATGTATCCACTGTTGCCACTCCCATCCCATTCTTTTCCTTCAGTTCGTGAATGAGTAGAACGAGTGCATCTACGAGGTCGTCGTGTTTGGTTGATCCAAAGTTTACGAGCTCGTTGATCAATTCTTCAGCCCCCTTTTTTGGAAATAATACGGTTCCGTTTCGGATATAAGGAGCGACCAAGTGGAGTCGAGTTGCCTTGTCTTTTAGGGGAACAACAGGCTTTGGGTAAATACCCACGCTTCTTAGCTTTTGTATAAATACGGTTTGGTAAGCCACTTTTTCAACGTAAAAGGTGGGCTGAAAATTGGTTTTGAATTCATTCGCCATTTCTTTGGCCACTTTGATCTGCTCGTCAAACTCCAGTCTAGCGCGTACAAGGGGTGTTTTTATAAAGATTTTCAGTGCATCTCCATGTCCTTTAAAGAGTGCACCTATCATTGCTGTAAAGTCGGCTTTTGAGTGAAGCTCGCTTGCCAAGTCCACGCCAACAGCCCCCTCGATGCCTATGTCTTCTGGAAGTTGGTCCCAGTAGTGGATATCCGATTTTTTAATGATCTGCTTTTTAGGGTCTATGGGGTTTAGCAGCGCCTCTCGTTCCCAAGCAACTTCGTCACCAATGCGTTTGCGCTCTTTTTCCACATCCTCCTTTGTGGCGAACTTTCCCACCCATTGTGGGTTGCCGTTGGCATCTAAGATGGGAAACTCCATGTACCTTCCTTCCATTGTCCCATTTTCGATCCCATCTTTTATACGCATGATCACCGCATCTTGGTGTAGCTTGTTTCCCACCATGATGAAGCGAGTCTCTTTGTCCCCAGCAAATAGGATTTCTTCACGCAGATATTTGTCAATTTTATTCCTGGATTCTAGCGTGTTCACGGAGTCGGAATCCTCAATGTCATCTGCAATGATTAAATCCGGCCTGTGACTTCTGTGCTTTATCCCACGGATGCTCTGTTCAATGGAAGCGGCCATGATTTTGCAATCGTACTTTTGGATATGGATGCCTTGTCGATGCCATTCATCTGAAAATTCGAAGAACGGTCCCAGATCCTTTTTTAGCACGTCGTTGGCTTCCAGTTCGTTCTTTAAGTTTCTCAAGTGTTGCTCTGCTTGGGCTTGGGTTTTGCTTAGTATGATGATGAGCTTTTTCTCCCTAAAACTCATAGCCCATATGGGGAACATGGTGGTTGCGATGGTTGATTTTCCACAACCCCTGAAACCTGTTAGGACGACCGTTTGGTCTAAGTCGTTCTGGAGTGCAGAGATGATTTCCTTTTGAAAGGGTGCCATGGGGTAGCCTAGGTGGCTACTCATGTAGATGTTGATGAACATCTCAAAAGAGTTACTGCATGCCTCATGCCGTAGCTCTGAGTCAGACAGTAATTTTTGGACAAAATCTTGTGTAAACATTGTAGTAATGGGTTAGGTTATATGAGACCGTTTAATCGTAGGGCTTCTTGGATTTCGTATTTTTCCGACTCCGTCAGCTCTACCACTTTTGTTTTTAGCTCGCCCGAAAGTTCGACCTTTTGTTTGTAGTCAGCTTTGTGGTGCCGTAGCCAGAATGTGACAGCCCCTAGGTTTCCATCTTGGATGGCTTTCAATAACTGACTTTCTGCAAGGTCGTTCACCCTGCTCTTGCCCTCATTCAGTGATTCGTCCACCTGTTTACTCAAGGCTTCATCTTTATTCATCCAACGATAGAGCGTAGAACGGGGTAGGTTGATTTTCTGGCAGGCAATTTCGATGATCGGAGTCCTTTTAAGCTGATCCAAAAGGAGCTCAATTTGCTTTGCCTTTTTGGTGGTGATTCTTTTACTAGGCATCGTAGGCGTTGGTTAGGAATTCAGCATTCTTCCCGAATGTTTTTTCGTAACGATCGATGATCGTTTGGCAGTACTCCGGGGAGAGTTCTACTCCGAAGCACTGTCTTCCGATTTGCTCTGCAACGACCAAAGTAGTCCCGGATCCCAGGAAACCATCAAAGACGTTCTCTCCGATGCTGGTGCTGTTGAGGATGAGTCGTCGCATCAGCCCTGGAGGCTTCATGGTGCTATGAAGCGGACTCCGTTTTGGCTTGGGATATATGATCACGGATTTGTCCTGTTCCTTCACAAACTTGTGAGTTCCTTTCCATCCGTAGACGATGAGTTCGTGTTGGGGGAGGTAATCCATTCGTCCAATCACCGCTCCGGTCTTCGCCCAGATCAAGAGCTGGCAAAAGTGGTATCCGCTTTCATCCAGAGCCTTTTTTAAAGCGAACAACATCTTGTCTGCGTTGAAAATGTAAAAACTGGATTTTTGGGCTAGATGAAGAGAGATGGCATCGAGCCACTTTTTGGAGAAGTTTACGTACTCTTCTTCGCTTTGCAACTGGTCATTGGCGATTGCTTTGTGTTTACTTGGGTTTTTTAGGTACTCCTTACTTTCTACAATTCCTACGCCGTACGGAGGGTCACTAGCAATCAGGTCTATCTTTTGGGTTCCCAGTAAATGGTCTAGGAGGACAGGGTCACAGGAATCTCCGCAAGCCAGTCGGCTACTTCCAAGGGCGAAGATGTCGCCGGGCCTAATTGATTTTTTTGGCTTTGATGCCTGTGAGGGTTTCATAACGTTGAATTGTTAAATCGATAAAAATGGGGTCCAGCTCCATAAGAAATGCCCTACGTTTCATTTGATCGCAGGCGATCAATGTGCTCCCCGAACCGCAGAATTGGTCCAGTACGATGTCTCCAACCTTTGTACATCGTTTGAGTGGACGTTCATGGAGTGTGACAGGTTTTTCCGTGGGGTGGTTCATTTCGCTGCCTGGCAGACGTTGCTCGAGCCAGATGTCGAAGATGTCCTTGATATCGTCGAGTGAGCGTTTCCCGGTTTCCACTTCTGGGTTCAAGATTTCGTTGTAGTTCGTTCGTCCCTTGTCTAGGTACGGTTTTCCGATCGTTCCGTAGATACAGGGTTCGTACATCTTATTGAATGCCACTTGAGGGGTGGGATTATGCGAGCCTTTGATCCATAGACAGACTCGTTGATTCTTGATTTCCAACTTTCGGTAGATGCTTTGAAAAAGTCCGATGTAATTCTGATCACACCATCCAAAGAAATGAGCATCTTGTTTGCAAAAGTCTTTACAGTGTTTAACACAGATGGCCACAAAGTCATGATATTCCTTTGGAGTTTTGCTGTCATCGATGATACCTGATCCATACTTGTTCTTCTTGCCTCCGATGCCAGCGTTATAGTTTAAGCCTATGTTGTACGGGTAGTCGCTATAGATCATGTCTGCTCGCTCTTCGCCGAGTAGGGCTGTATAGCTTTCTGCCTTGGTCGAGTCACCGCAAAGTAGGCGGTGTGGTCCCAACTGATATAGATCACCTAACTTTGCTTTTGGTGTTTTTATTTTCTCAATTTCTTTTTCAACATCGAATTGGTCGTCTTCAATGCCGAGTGTGTCACCCCAGATTTTTTCAAAATCCAAGTCATCAAAACCAACGTCTAGAAGGAGGTAGGGTTCTATGTCTTTTAAAAGATCAAAGTCCCAGGCACCGTGGTTTGCATTTAACCTCAAATTCAATTCGAGTTCCTTTTTGCTGTCTTTTATGCAAACAAGCGAGCATGAGGCTTCTTTTACCCCCATCCTTTTAAGCACTTCTAAGCGCATATTTCCACCAACTACTCTGAATTCCTTTCCCTTGGCAGTGTTTACGATGAGTGGATCTGGTTGACCGAAGATTTTCAAACTTTTCTCCAGATCGTCTAGTGCTTTTTGATTCCAAATCCGTGCATTCCCCGGAAAGGGTTTGAGCTTTTCTATGGGAATTTTTTTCACATCAAATTCGCCGATATCCATAGGTTTTTGTGGTTAAGGGATAAGTGAAATAAGGCAGACTTCTTGTCTTAGCAAACTTTTATAACTTTTTTAACTTTTTCTTTTTTGCTCCTTCGTCGTATTTTCTTGCACAGAATTTCCGCAATTTTCTTATTTCACTGGCATAATAATATACGCAAGCACGTCTAGCAAACCTTTAAAGTAGACAAGCGCATGCTGGCGTGTCAATATATATTGATATAAATTTGACAAGTTAGCAAACTTTTCCTACTTTTCCAACTTTTCCAACTTTTTCTCAGGTTCAACGTAGGTGTTCTAGAATTTGTAGGGTTCTAAAAAAGGG
>CAZHKJ010000075.1:0-5503 GCA_964533115.1 uncultured Candidatus Peribacteria bacterium
GTAAAGAGAGGACTTAGGGCAAAATGCGAGCTTGGGAAAAGGCCAGGACTTCCCCCGTTGGGCTATAAGCTTTACAGGGATCCAAACAATTTCTCTGCGGGAAGCAAAATAGTAGTAGATCCAGAGAGAGCACCATTCATTAAGAAAATGTTCGAATACGTGGCTTCAAGAGGCCTGAGTGGAAGGCAGGTCAACGAAGAACTCACAAAGGAGGGTTTCAGGACAAGGAATGGAAAATCGGTAACCTTAAGCATGACTTACAGGATTTTTAAAGACACCTTCTACTATGGAGAGTTTGAATTCCCCGAGGGTAGCGGGAATTGGTACAAAGGCACTCATAAAGCACTCGTCACTAGACAGCAATGGGATTCGGCAAACAGTATGCTAAAAACCTTTGAAAAGTCAAAATGGGGCAGCAAATCCTTCTTCTACGGGAAGTTATTCAAATGTGGAGGGTGCCAGTCGGGTGTTTGCGGAGAAAACCACGTGAATCGGTTCGGAACCAACTACGTTTATTACAAATGTACAAAGTACGGAGGAAAAGGAAAATGTGACGAGAAATACATCCGTGAAGAGGGTCTAGTCGGGTCGATCGCAAAGCTCGTGGATCAATTCAAAACCAAGCAGCTGAAGATTCACAGCAAAGTGACCCGTGAAGTCCAAAAGTTCAACGAGATGCAGAAACAAACCATGGGCAGCGAAGCCAAGGAAATAGATACACAAGGCTACATTCAATACATCTTGAGAAACGGAACTCACCTAGAGAAAAGAGAGTTCCTTCAATGCCTAGACGGGCAACTTTACCTCAAAGGAGGAGAAGTGTGGTTGGAGGATTTGAAGGCCTAAGCGTAAACGACGTACAAAATGATGATGATCAGCAAAGGGTAGGCGAACACCAGCTGAGGCTTGAAACATTGCCACGGACTGAACTTTCCTTCGTGGGTCTTCATATATTGGTAGACGTGGCCAAGTTCCTGAACAACAGCTCCTATAAGGACAAGAGGAAGGCTTTTATACAAAATACCAAGACCAATAAGGGCGAATCCGAGTACATGAATGATCTTATTCAAGAGACCCGTGTGGCACTCTACGAATTTTATCCATTGCGATTTGATCATGTGCACAATATACACCACAAACCAATCGCTAGAATCTCCTAATGCCCGTGCTCATCAGGGCAACGGGTCTAGTACCTTTCAGAGATTCTAAAAACTCCCAGCAGAGAAGGTACATGCCAAATTCAGCCTAGGGTTCGCTTCCCCTTGTCCCTAGGAAAGTGGGTCATAGGCTTTCAAACTGCACGTAATGGCTGGGGATGAGGGATTCGAACCCCCGATGGCGGGACCAGAACCCGCTGCCTTACCACTTGGCTAATCCCCATCAAAGCAAAGCTAGGATACAAAACCCTCACCCCTTCTGCAAGGCTCGATGGATTTCAAAATGGAAATACAGGTCAATCACTGTTTTAAATCCGACGATAAAGCTCATAAAAACAAGGGGCGTATTCGTGAGTAAATAGAAGCTTAAAAGTCCACAGCCTATGACGATAAAATGCATAAAAATGACCCGCTTATACGCGGCCCAAACCAAAAACGTCACCGTAGCATGAAGATATTCCTTCTTACCCAAATAGTTTGCGAAATAAGAGATTAAATGAGCGATAAAAAACGCTAAAAAATTGATTTTGAACTGATACCAGAGATCAAAAAAATCGCCTGTAATAAACGGCCCATTAAAAACAAAAAAGATGAGTAAAAACACGAAATGAAGCCCCATAAAAGCTCCATAGTGAAAGATGAAAAAAGCAATCACTCCCAGCTTAGTCTTAGCCCTTACTTTTTCAGTGGGGACATTGGGATTGATCAAGAAATGACCCTCCTTATAATCCACGTGAAGGATCTTAAGAATCGTGAAGAAACCAATAATCGCGGTCTCGGACCAATATAAGAACATCAAAAGCGGCACACTCCAGCCCAGTTCAAGTACCCCATACAAAGGAATCAAATTACTCAAGAAAAGAGGAATGGCCGTCCAAAATTTCATAAAAGGCGGTCAGAAATAGCTCCTTCCACATCGGCAATGAGTTTTTCAATTTTCCCTTCAATGCTCACAATCACCACGTCGCACTCCTCCTGCCACTCCATCTCATTCATAAAACTATGACGACGACGCTCCAGCTCTTCTTCAGGTAAAGGGCTGCGTTTTAAAATGCGGCGCTCCAAGGTTTCCCAGCCATCCACCGTCAAAAAGATGGATCTTAAATGCGTAGCGGGAATTAAATCCCGAATAGAACGAAGCCCCTGCACATCCACTTCACGAATGACCGTGTATCCCTCTCTTAAAGGCTTTAGAATCGCCTCCTTTAAAGTGCCGTAATAATTCTCACCATGCACTACCGCCCACTCCAAGAATTCCCCACGCCCAATGCGAGCCTGAAAATCTTCTTTACTCACAAAATGATAGACCTCCCCCTCTTTTTCCCCCGGACGAGGATCACGAGTGGTACAAGAAACAGGAAAAACAAAGTCCGGATGGCGTTGCCGAAGCTCTTTAAGCACCGTTCCCTTGCCGGAACCCGAAGGGCCAAGGATAAGAATGAGCTTGCCAGAGGCTTGACCTAAGTTTTCCAATGTGATACAATTAAATGATTTGATTTGCCGACCCAGAATACACAAAGTCGGCAGAGAGAGAAAGGGGCTCATCCAAAATACGGCTACAAACCGTCACCGATGAACCTCACTCCCTCTCTGCTTAGAACGCCTTCGGGACACGAAGCGTTCACCCTAAAAAGATTTCCAACGCCACGTCTAAAAAACGTATCTCATAGGGAGTCCAAAAACAAAAATAAAAGATGAGCAGAAGAGGATGCTCTAAACAGTAGACTCCTCTCCCTGATCGCTCGAGCACCACTCTAAACGATCACCCGGAGAAATAGAAGACTGCTATCTAGAGCTACGCAAAAGACCGCTTTCCAGCTCTGCAAGCCACTATTATAGGCCTCGCAGTGAAACGGACGCGGTCTTTTGATTTTGAAATTACTTGATCTCCAAAAGTTCAACCTCAAAAATCAAGGTAGCTCCACCGGGAATCGCTCCAGGGACTCCTCGATCTCCATAAGCCATATCCGAAGGAATGGTGAGTTTACGCTTTCCTCCGATTTTCATCCCAAGCATTCCTTCATCCCAACCTTGAATCACATAACCCTGACCAATCACAAATTCAAAGGGTTCCCCACGGTCAAGAGAGCTATTGAATTTAGTCCCATCTTCTAAAGTACCCGTATAATGAACCACTAAAAGATCGCCATCCTCAGAGACACGGCCCTCACCTTCATAAAGATCTTCGATTAACAGTTCAGTGTTTGTAGCATTCATAGGAGGTTCGTAGTTATTAGAAGTAGGAGGAGACGACTGGCAAGCCGTCACGAAAACGAGACTGAGCAGAAGGAGAAAAAAAGAGTTTTTCATGTTTAAAAAGGTAAATCATCAAGAGTCACTTCTTCCTTTTCCTTAAAACTCGCCTCTGCACTATCGCTTGAAGTGGAGCGGAGGGCTGCAGGATTGTTTTCACGCTCATAAGGCACATCTATCCCCTCACCCGTAGGGTTCCCGGCTCGATCCAAAAGAATCATGTTTTCAACAACAATTTCGGTGCGATAACGCTTGATTCCATCCTCTCCATCCCAATCACGAGTTTGCATACGTCCTTCCACAAAGAGTTTACGGCCTTTTTTAACATAAGTTTGCGCGATTTCAGCTAATTTCCCCCACACCACAATATTATGAAATTCCGCTTTTTCTTGACGTTGACCGGATTTATCCACCCAAGAACTATTCGTTGCAATGGCAAAAGAAGCCACCATCTGACCTCCGGAGGTCTGCCTCACTTCAGGGTCACGAGTAACGTTTCCAATGACCTGTGCACGATTAAGGGAGTAAGCCATAAAAATCTAAAGAAAATAATAAAATTGAGCTCACTCTAAGTGAAAAACTGGCTTGGAATCAATAAGAATTCGTGTAAATCACTTCCAAAGAAGGACGAGTGTGGTACGCTATCTGAGCTTTAAGAAAGAAGCCCCCTAAAATCAGTGAAATAAAAAGAAAAGTCCCTAGTAAATAACGCTGCACCTTAATCATATGAAGAAAGAAACCATAAAGAAATATATTTTCCAAACCGGACACGGCAAGGGTTTGGCTCGAATGGAAATCGAAGCCATTTTCAGCCCTGAATCCGTCGGTGACGAAGTGGATGACGGCTTTGTCGTTGAGAGCAATCTCGTCCAAGGCTATTTAACGCTCAACCGAATGGGGGGCTGCGTGCGAATTACAGAAGTGGTGCAAGAAGGACCCGCCCATATGCCTCTGAATTTTGAAGATTGGATCGTGAAAGGAGTGGATGACGGGGTAAAAGAGAAAAAAGGAAAAATTCGCTATGGACTGAGTATGCACCCAAAATCGGAGAAAATCCTGACAAAAATCTTAATTGGTGCTAAAAAACGCCTCCGTGAAAAATTAGGGAACACTCGCTTCGTGAACAAAAATTTCCAGAACTTATCTTCCGTGCAAGCATGGCATGAACGCCTACTCGACCCTGCTGCGGTGGAACTTCACTTATTCCAAAGCATAAAAGACGGCAAGCCCGACCCTAATGGAAAATGGTACCTCAGCAAGACCGTCGCCATTCAAGATTTTGAATCCTACTCTCACCGAGACTACAACCGCCCCGCTCGTGATGCAAAAAATGGGATGTTCCCCCCTAAACTGGCCCAAATCTTGATCAATTTAGCAGTAAATGGAAGCGCCCCAACGAAAGAAATGACGATTATGGATCCTTTCTGTGGAAGTGGAACCGTTTTGCAAGAAGCCTGGCTGATGGGCTTTTCGGCACAAGGGTCCGATATCTCCTCAAAAATGATCGCAGACGCTAAGGCAAACCTGGATTGGCTGAAGCACGAGTATCAACTCTCCAATGCTGTGCCTTTAAGCTTCGTCAAAGATGCCACGGAACTGAGCAAAGAGGATTTGCCCGAGGGGCCGTTTATAATGGTTTCGGAAACGAGTCTGGGCCCACCCATCAGTCGAGCCCTCCCTGCCCACCATCTTAAAAACGTTCAAGCCGAACTCGAAGATCTGTATGAAGCTTTTTTCTCGAGGCTCAAAAAAATCGCACCAAAAAATACCGTTCTTGTGTTCACTGCACCCTATCATCGGCTCGGGAATGAACGCCTCTTCCTCCCTCACCTACCTAAAATCATCAATAGATACGCGAAGATCATTCCTCTCTCAGCCCACGAACGCCAAACTCTGTTTTTTGAACGCAAAGATCAGCTGGTGAGCCGTGAAATTTGGAAAATAGCCTTCAACTCTCAAAGTTAAAAAGAAGGCAAAATTCATTTGCAGGGAAAAGAAGGCTTCGCTATACTCCCCGTGGACTGGTTCTTTGCGTCTAACAAGCGCATCACAAAGACCTTCTTAACAACAAAGGCTAGTCGTGCCGTTCGTCA
>CAZHKJ010000076.1:0-5214 GCA_964533115.1 uncultured Candidatus Peribacteria bacterium
AAGCCCCCTCTCGAAAGAGAGGGGGCTATTGAAATACCTAGATTTCTGATATCATGCACTCATGACAGAAGAACAACGACAAAAAAAACTCAAGAATTATGAAAAAGCTTTAGCTTCGTTGGAGGAAGCCAGGTTGGCTTTTTCTAAGGATCAAAAGGATAGGGTGATCCGCGCGGGTCTGATCCAAAATTTTGAATTCTGCCTTGAATTAGGCTGGAAATTGCTCAAAATTCATCTTGAAGATTCAGGTGAAAAAGAGGCCTTCTCTCCCAAAATGGTTGTACGTAAAGCTTCCGATATAGGTTTTTTAAAGGAGGCGGAGTTGTGGCTACAGATGTTAGCGGATCGTAATGATAGTTCGCATAATTATGATGAGTCAAAAGCGAAAGATATTGCCGAAAAAATACTCGGACCTTATGGATTAGAACTCCACTCGCTTTATGAAAAATTCAAAACTACAGATGCCTGAAAAGCATAAAATTCATCTTGAGGAGCGCTACCTGGATCAAATACGTGCTGTAGCAGAGGCAAAGCCTGAAATTCAAAAAGTCTTCTTGTTTGGTTCTCGAGCTCGAGGCGATCATCGTGAGCGTTCGGATATAGATCTTTGCGTTGTTCTGAATGAAAAAGAAGATCCCATGGGAAGCCTATTTAAATTAGACTTGGAAGAAGACACCACCATTCCCTACATGTTTGACGTGGTTGACTTGAATAAAATTTCGGATCCCGTCTTTAAGGAACAAATCCTAAAAGAAGGAATACTCATTTGGCAGCGAGACTCGAATCAATCTTCTCCCAAGTAAAGTCAGGGAGTTCACGGCCAAAGTGGCCATAAGCAGCGGTCGCTTTATAAATGGGTCGGCGGAGGTCTAGGGTTTTAATGATGCCCATAGGGCTCAAGTCGAAATGTTTAAGCACCCACTGCGCTAGTTCAGCATCCGAAAGCATTCCTGTTCCAAAACTATTCACAAAAACAGAGACGGGTTCCTTAACCCCAATCGCATAGGCAATTTGGAGTTCACAGCGTGCCGCCAGTTTGTGGGCCACAATGTTTTTTGCAATGTAGCGAGCCATATAAGCCCCACTTCGGTCCACTTTGCTCGGATCTTTCCCTGAAAAACATCCCCCTCCATGGCGCCCCATGCCGCCATAAGTGTCTACAATGATTTTGCGTCCGGTGAGACCGCTATCTCCCGGAGGCCCTCCTATAATGAAGCGCCCCGTGGGGTTGATGTGCAGCACGGTGTTTTCATCCAAAACAGCCCCATACGCCGCCAGTTCCTTGCAAACAGGCAGAATCACCTTTTCAATGAGTTCTGTGCGAATTTGGGCCTGATCCACGTCGGGATTATGTTGAGCGGAAAGCACGACCGTGTGAACTCGTAAAGGACGGGCATCCTCTCCATATTCAATGGTGACTTGGCTTTTACCATCCGGTCTTAAATAAGCGAGTTCTCCTGTTTTTCGTAAAGTCGCCAAGCGATACGTGAGGCGATGAGCGAGAGCAATCGGCAGGGGCATCAATTCAGGCGTTTCATCACAGGCATAACCGAACATCATGCCTTGGTCGCCCGCTCCACCCGTATCCACACCCATAGCAATGTCGGGACTCTGCTCGTCAATGGCCGTCAAAACGGCGCAAGCTTTGGAGTCAAAACCATAAGCGGCATCATGGTAGCCCGCTTCTTCAATCACTTCACGCGCCACCCGAGGAATATCCACATAAGTATTGGTACTGATTTCTCCCGCCACTAAAACCAGTCCAGTAGTCACCAGCGTTTCACACGCCACGCGGCCAAGCGGATCTTCTTTTAAAATAGCATCTAAAACCGCATCAGAAATTTGATCTGCAATCTTATCCGGATGACCTTCCGTGACCGACTCCGAAGTGAAAAGAAAGCCCATAGAGGCAAGGTTAAAGTGCTCAACCGCGAAGACTACAGGATTCACAAAATTCGCTCAAGGTCATAAACTCAAGGGGGAAAGCTTGCCTTAGAAGGCTGAGTTTTTTAGAAAACGCAGTGAAGTACTCTCCACTGGTGTGCTCAAAAGCATCCCATTCAAAAATCAAAAAGGGCTCAATTTTACTGTTTTTTTGGTAAGCACGAAGGCGATGCACAGATTCCAGGAGTTCTTCATCCGAAAGATTCACAAAAGTAGAGATGTCCATTTTCACCACTCGTCCAAAGGGAACTCCCCATTTCCAAACGATTTGCAGGGCAGGATCCTCACTGATCGGCAAAGCATCAAACCCCAGTTCATGGCAGAGTTCCAAGTCTTCTTCCTCAAGATCGAGAGGAGGATGCAGAAAGCGGACGGAGGAGAGCTGAAGTCTTTCAAAAAGGTCTCGGGCTTCTCTCAAGGTTTTTTTACGAAGGGGGGTGCTGAGCCATTGATTTTTAGTGATTTCCATAGCGATTTCATGACCTCCTTCTTGTAGGGCATGAAGTTCCTCTGAAAATTCCTCAAACAAATCTTTTTGGACAAAAAAAGTACTGGGCATTTCCCACTGCGCTGAAAATTCGGTATAACGCTCCAAAAAAGGGAGTAAAACGTGATTTTCATGAGGGAGCGCATCGGGAGCTTCTTCACGCAAACGAATCGTTGAGCAGAATTTAAGAGGCGCCTTGGAGTGACGCGGCTTACGTAGATCACGAGTTTTATAAAGAGCCAAAGCCAAGGGCAAGGGCCCGAGCAAGGCTTCTTTCCTTTCCATTTTCTTGAGCGTGCGGGTTTGAACCACCTGTTCATAAATTTTGAGCATCTTCTCTACCGTTCTGTCCCAACTGTATTCTTCGGTCACTAGATCATAACTGCCCTGCCCTAAATGTTCCAAAGCAGGATTACTGGCAAATTTCTCTAAATAATAAGCCAACTCATGCACATCGTCAGGCTCTACCAGATGTCCATTCACGGTGTCCAGAACGAGCTTTTTGAGGTCGCCCACTTGAGTCGCCAAAATCGGAAGACGAGCGGCAGCCGCTTCGAGAGCCGCAAAGGGAAGGGCTTCGGATCGAGAAGGAAGGACGAACAAATCACAAGATTTGTATAAATGCAGCAGATCGGTCCCCTCCACCAGTCCGTGGAAGCGTAAATATTTGGAGATGCCGAGTCGTTCACCCAAATCTTCCAGCATTTGACGGTCCGGTCCTGTCCCAGCCAAATGAAGCTGAAAATCACGATGAGATTGAATGAAAGCATTGGACTCGATGACTTTTTGTATCGCTTTCAAAAGGACATCCAAGCCCTTCGCTAAGTCTAAACGGCCCACATAGAGAACATTGAATTGTTTAGGATGTTTTTCAACCTCAATGGCATCAAAGGGCTCCACATCCACTCCATAAGGGACCACAAGAACAGGATCATTCACATTTTTAGCTTTCAAAAATACTTCAGAGGTACTGATTTCTTGAGTGTAGCGGGTTTCTAAAAACATCATTCGATGCACGAAGCGACGAAGCGTCCAATGCGCATCAAAAACTTGATTCCCATGCACGGTTAAAAGCGTGGGCACCCGAGTGAACCACGAAGCCATTTTCATGGCGCAAGCACTGGTGGCCGTATGAGCATGATAAAGTTTGTAGCCCTGCCCGGCCGAAACCAAACGAATAAAAGTGGCAAAAATAAACCACGCCTGCATGAAGAGATTCCAAGGGTGACTTTTGAGCCCAAAACGTTTAATACGAATGGCCTCCGAATCCTCGATTTCTCTTTGTTCGGCGGTGAGTTTCCCTGAAAGCGCGCGAGTAAAAATATCCACTTCATAGCCATGCTGGTCAGCCAAAGCTTGAGCAAGGCGAGCGGTGTAGACCTGCTCCCCGGTGTGGACAGGAAACCAAGTGTCCATAATCATGGCGACACGAGGTTTTTTGCGGTTTATTTTTCGAATTTCCATAAAAATTAAAGGACAGGCAATCGTTCCACTTCAAGGGAAGCTTTTAGAGAATGGAGAGCGACTTCCAATTGAGCATCATCAGGTTCACGGGTGGTGATTTTTTGAAGGAACAAACCAGGCGCAACCAAGAATCTCACAAGAGGATTCTTTTGATGTTTGGCCGAAAATTTAAGCAATTCATAGCTGATTCCCGCGATCAAAGGGATCACCGCCAGTCGTTCCGCCAGCATGCCCCAAAAATGCTCAGCCGGAGGAATAGCCGTGTACACAAAGACACTCATTAAAATCACAATAAAAATAAAACTCGTTCCACAACGAGGATGAAAGCGGCTTTGTTTGCGCGCGTTTTCCACCGTGAGAGGCAAATGATGTTCATAGGCCCAAATCGATTTATGTTCAGCTCCATGATATTGGAAAACGCGCCGAATATCTTGAAGCAAGGAAATCAATCCTAAGTAAGCAAGAAAAATGGCGATTTTGGTGGAGCCATCAATCGCATTAAAAAGCATATAATGCTGATCCACGACCGGCCAAATTTCCGAGGCTTTTTCAGCCACCCAAAGAGGGAGGAATTTCAGTAAAAATAAAGTAAAAGAAAGACTCAACAGGGTGTAAGCAATGCCAAATGCCGTCCATGCCCATTTTCTCCAACCCGTGTGTTCTTTTTCTTCAATACCGCTGAACACATCATTGGAATAATTGAGGGCTCGGAATCCAATCATCATGGATTCCACCAACTGCACCACTCCACGAATGAGGGGCCATTTCAAAATAGGAAATCGCTCAAGCAGACTCTTAAAAGGAGCCTGACGCATTTGCAAGTTTCCTTGGGGGTCACGAACACTCACGGTGTAGAAATGGGGTGAACGCATCATGACGCCCTCAATCACCGCCTGTCCGCCAACGGCAAAGTCGATCGGAGCACTCAAAAGAAGTCTGACAAAAGAATTCATGGGCCCAGTGTGCCAGAAAATCCACCTTGAATCCATAGCTAGTCATTGGGCTTCCTCATCACAAAAGTCCCAAAGCGTCGTGGATCCGCATTTCGTCGCCACGAAAACCAATCGGGTGAACAAGCCGTACAAAGGCGCATCCATTCCACTTGCGCTTCCAGAGCACCAGCGTCGAGGAGCTGTCGTTTCAAAATCCCCCATAAATCCACGTGCGAATCTTTCCGGATGGCCCAGTGGTACTTTGCAGGGATCTCCTCGTAAGGAGCACTAAAAAGAGCGCATTCCACCCCAAGGGATGGGCCAATACCTACTTTTAAGTCATGAAGTTGAGCGCCCTTCTCCTCAAGGCGAGCAAGGGTGATGGGG
>CAZHKJ010000077.1:0-5124 GCA_964533115.1 uncultured Candidatus Peribacteria bacterium
CGATAACGGATGGCTCCTAAAAATCCCATTCCAGCAAGGGCTAAGACGGCCGATCTGGTTCCTGAAAAAAATACGGCTAAAAGCATCAATAGAGTTCCCGCTGCGTAAAACATCTTCTTTTTTGAACTGAGCTCATTTGTAAAATGATAAAGTCCAACAAGAATGCTCAGGGCTAAAGTTTGCCCCAACAGAGAAGGATTCCCTGAAAAACTAAATACTCTTCCTTGGAAGAGCTTGGTCGCATAATTCTCAAAAAACCATTCAATGCCTGCCTTTTGTAGGATAGCGTAGAGGGCAAGGAGGAGGGCGCTGAACCAAAATAGCTTCAGGGCTCTTCGTAGGCTAGATGCATTTAAAAACAAGCCATTCCATAGGATAAAAGCAAAGAGATAAAGGTCCATAATCAAACCTTCCCCTCGTGAGAAGGTCCCGAAGACAGTGACTAATGCATTTTCAGAAGTAAAATTGGCTATCCCATGAATTAAAATTTGCGCGCAGAGCAGAGTGAATAGAGTTGAATTTCCCACCCTCCGAATCGTCCATTTCCTTTTTTGAAGCATGGTCACGGCTAAGCCCAATACTCCCGCCAAAATCAATAGCTTAAAAGTGAGTTCTTTGCCTTGCGTGAACGAATAAGCCAGCCACGGAAAGTAAATCAATGGAAGAAGAAAGAGGCTTGCCATGGAGATGAACGAAGCCTCTTTAATCACACCCTTAATCTGGGTTAGCACCCTTTTCATTACTTGCTATTCTCTTCGTAAAGATCTAACAATTTTTCGATTTGCATGTCTGTTAGCACATATTTTTTAGGATTTTTCTTGAAATCTTTCTTTGCATATTCAGATAAAATTTTCCCCGTCAATTGCTGTAATTTACCTATATTTCCAGGTTGTGGCCCCTTAACCACTACGCCGGAAGCAACTGGACTCACTACCACAGAAGGCACCTCAGAGCTAACCGATGAAGTAACCTCAGAAGTAACCAATGAGACGCCTCCTTCGGAGGTGACTTCAGAGGTAACGAGGGAAGTGACATCGGAGCTTACATCGGAGGTCACTACTGATGGGACTGGACTTGTAACGACAGATACGGCTTTCCCTTCGTAAAGATACAGTTGAGGACCAAATACCCCAAAACGTCCTGCCAACATTCCAGACTGGCTGGCTATGGCAACAGTTCCTACGATCAATACTCCAGCGGTAGCGAGGAGAATCTTATTCTTTTTTTGCATAAAAATGGCGTGAAAAACTAATACAGTTATTTTACTCTCTCCTCACTTTTAAGTAAAGCTGGAGGCCTTGCCTCTTGCGAAGGCCCCTAAAAGAGCCTAGAATTCCATCCTGTTTCTTAAAGGATTTCTGCCATGAAACGCAAAGAAGTGATTGCTGAGCTGCTTAAAACTTTCCCTGAAAATGTGGATAGGGAAGGGCTGAAAGATACGCCCCGGCGGGCCGCTGAGGCTTGGGACTCATTGACGAGTGGTTATGGCAAAAATCCAGCGGATCTTTTGACCGTATTTGATAATGAAAAATACGATGAGATGATTCTGGTGAAAGACATTGAATTCTATTCTTTATGTGAACATCATCTTTTATCTTTTTTTGGTCACGCTCACATTGCTTATATTCCCAAAGATAAAATCATTGGCCTTTCTAAATTGCCCCGTTTAGTCGAAATTTTTTCGCGCCGCTTACAAAATCAAGAACGGTTGACTACCCAAATTGCGGATGCTTTGAGTGAACTTTTAGATCCAAAGGGGATTGCCGTTGTTTTGGAGGCCAAGCATCTGTGCATGATGGCGCGTGGCGTAGAGAAGCAAGAAAGCCAAGTCAGCACTTCCGCACTGCGAGGCTTGTTCAAAAAAGATCCTTCCACTCGCTCTGAATTTTTTACCCTCATCCAAAAATAATGATGGACTTCTTACCGGAATCCGTGACTCGTTTAAGTGATGAGCTGAGCAAACTACCGGGAATTGGCCCTAAAAGCGCCCAGCGTCTTGCTTTTTATCTGCTTAAAAGTGCAGACTTAAAAATAAATGCCTTGGGAGAGTCCATTCTCAACATTAAAGAGGGTGTGCAAGAATGTTCACAGTGTTTTTCTTTGACCACCAGCAATCCTTGTAAAATCTGTAGTCATCCAGGTCGTCAAAAAGAGCTGCTGTGTGTGGTAGAGAGCACTTTAGACTTGATTGCGATTGAAAAAACGGGGGAATATCGAGGCCTCTACCATGTACTCCAGGGAAGGATTTCCCCTTTGGATGGGATTGGCCCTGAACAAATCAAACTGAAAGAACTCTTCCAACGCGTGAGCTTTGTGAACGGCGATGAAGCCCCCATTCGTGAAGTGATTTTGGCCCTAAACCCGGACTTGGAAGGGGACACCACGGCCCTTTACATCCAGAAACAAATCAGTGCTTATGGACCAATGCAGGTGAGCCGCATTGCGCGCGGCATTCCTTCAGGTGGACACTTGGAATACACCGATGAAGCCACCCTGATTCGCGCCATGGAAGGACGTCAAAGCCTCAGTTAAGCTCCTTTGATGAAGTTTTTGATCTTCTTTTCGTTGTGAGTGTAGTAATAACCCACCAAAAGCAGAATCACTCCGAGAACAAAGAAGGCAATAAATTTATAGAGCGTTTCGAGGACTTGGGTGTCGATCAAGAAAACTTTGAAGATTGTGACGCTCATCGTCACCATAAAGGCAATCCGATAAGCCTTGGATTTGTAGCCAATCCCAAACGCTAAAAGAATCAATGCGTAGAGGGCGAGGATGCCTGAAGTTCCAAACTCTTCTATGCTGGCTTGTGAGCTAGACTCTAAACCCATGGAAGAAACCGCCAGTGTCCACTCCCCCAAGAATGTCGCCAAGAGCACAACGTGACTCAAGACGTGGGCCACGTAGCCTCCCCACCATTCAAATACATTCGCCTTGCCTTTTTGCATCCAAACATGAGCCGAAAGGAAACCGGTGAGAGCGGTGGCCAGAGCTATCCATAAGGGATAACTCCAAAGAGTGACTTCTTGGCTGACCGGATTTTCTCCAATCCAGAATAAAGCAAGTACAAGAATAAGGGCATTGAGCACTTTAAGCGCTGTTAGACCTATTTTTGCCTTGTAAAGAATGATGTTGTTAAGAGCGGCTATAACGAGAAGACTGAGCATGAGCTCTTCACCACCCCCCCACTGTGCAAAAGCGCCTAAAACAGCCAGCAAAACCCCTGTGTTGAGGAAAGCGATTTTAAAAGAGCCAGATGCATAGGCCAATAATAGATACACCGCAGAGATGGCCAAGAAGCCCAGGCTTGGGTATCCAAATTCTGCGAGATTAAGTACAGCAGAGATGCCTCCAGCACTCGCCAGCCCATTCACAAAAATCATTGCTTCGTCCAAACCATCGCTTGGTTTTTTTTGAATTTTTTCACGAATGAATACCGCGCCCAAAATACTCATAAAGAAAATCGCCGCATAGGGGAGTGCTAACCATACATTGGCCAAACTTCCCACACTGCCGTAGATGGTTACCTGGGAAATCAAAAGGGTAATCCACGCCAAAGAGTTCCATTCTTTTTTGCTAAGGATCCAAAGCATCACTCCATTCAAAAGAGTGATATAAGCAAACATAACTTGAGGGTGATCCGACAAAGGCTCAAAGAAGGCGGGCACCAGCAAAGCCCCCATGTGTGTGAAAAAAGCGAGTGGATGGGAATTTTCCCTTACAGAAAGAGCTATGCCCAAAATAGCAACCATGGTGGTGGCTACAGCGGCATAAATCCAATCCACTAAGTTGTAAAAATTGAAGCTGGAATAGGCCGTAATATATAAAACAAGTAATCCACAGGCGGTGAGCAAGTTCGCGTAAAATTTGTGCCCCTTTCTAAAGAATTCCCCCAGCCCCAATGCCAAAAATCCAACCATGGCTCCGATGATGAGTCGAATGGTTTCTGAAAGTAAGCCTTGCTCAATAGCGTATTTGAAAAAATAAACCATTCCTAAAACAATGGCCGTGCCTCCTACCGCCGTGAATATTTTCCCACCAATGGTGAACTCCAATTCCTTTTCTTCTTGAGGCTTGACTGCTTTTACCGGCTTGGTGACAGCAGAAGATTTCTTTTTCTGAACAGACTTTTTAGAAGATTTAACGGGCATGGCGTGGCGGATTAAAGGTTTCCAATGAACATATTAAAATCCTGAACCGGCCATTTAGCAAGAGATCTGCACGATGGCTCCTCCTGAACCGGCCAGCAATCGTCTTGTTTGAGGATCTTGAGAAGGTGGAAATGCTGCGGGGAAAAGCTGTTCGAAATCATTGTGGAGATTCCTTAAAATCTCAGCGGGGTCTTGATTCTTCAATGCGGTGATGAGCTTGGAGAGCTTATCTTGAGCGCTGGTTTTATGGCCAGCTTGATCCCAAGCTTGAAAAGCTTTTTGCGTGGACTGCGGTTTAAATGCTGTAGTTGAATCCAGTTTAATCTGTATGCCCTCGGGCAATTTAGGCAAGGCAGTGATTTTTTCCCCATAGTGAGTACCCAGGGCCACCGGCTCATTTGAAATAAAAAAGGGGATATCCATGCCGATTTTTGCTCCCAAGTTCATGAGTTCTGTGCGACTCACATTCAATTGCTCCAGCTCATTCAATGCAAGAAGGGTGGTGGCCGCATCACTGGAGCCTCCACCCAAGCCCGCTTCTACGGGAATGTTTTTGATCAGCTTAATCTCATAAGAAAAGTGCCGGCCCGTGTGATGCTCTAAAGCTCTCACGGCTTTGAGGATTAAATTTTCCTCTGCCGTGTTGGCCTGTTGATGATGCCCCGGCACAATAACAGTTCCTTCGCAGGTGAGGCTTAAATGCTTTGCCGGGCTAAACGTGAGCTCGTCATAGAGCTCAGGATAGCGGACCAAAATGGTTTCCAGCTCATGCAAACCATCCTCGGTATGGCCGAGGATGGAAAGAAAAAGATTGAATTTTGCAGCGGCGCGGACGAGCATGGGGTTAAGGGCGAACGGAGATTGGATGCTCTACATTCAGAATGTTCCCCTGCTCATCCAGTTCGAAGATAAGCGATGGCGATGCCCATCCAAGTATGCCTATGGAAGTCATTAAGCTCCTCGCATTGAACGTGAC
>CAZHKJ010000078.1:0-5040 GCA_964533115.1 uncultured Candidatus Peribacteria bacterium
TCTTTTTCGATTTCTTCTTGATCAAAACGCGCATGCAAAAGCATGTCCGAAAGCACATCCATCGCCAATTCCTTGTGATGAGCGGCCAATTTGATGTAGTAACCCGCGTACTCTTTAGAAGTGAAGGCATTAAACTCTCCTCCCACTCCATCAATTGTCTCAGAAACCTCTTTGGCCGTTTTATATTTATTGGCTCCCTTAAAAAACATATGCTCTAAAAAGTGAGAAACCCCGTTAATATTTTTATCTTCATAACGAGATCCGGCTTTAACAAGCACTAAAGCAGTAACGGATTGTGTTCCGGGAAGGCTTTCCGTAACAACACGGAGCCCATTTTCAAGAGTTGTTTTTTGAACCATGGCGAATTATGATTATGGCTCGTCGGATGCTAACAAATGCAAGAGAGCACGTCCACTCCAAAGCATCACCCCTTATGAAAAATTCTTTTAGATTCACTCGATTCAGTCCTCTTTTTATAGGGCTTTATGTCCTCACGGGAGCAGTGATTTTAAAATTATTCTACCTCCAGGTGATTTCCCATGGCTATTATTCAGATATCGCTGCAAACACCCAACAAGGAAGCGTCACGCTTCCGGCTCGAAGAGGAGAAATCATCGTCTACGATTATCACTCGGGGGAAGGCTACACCTTGGCCACCAATACCACGCTCAGCATGATTTACGCGGATCCCAGCACCATCGCAACATCAAGCAACCCCACGATAGTGGCCGAAACCTTTGCCCCTCTCTTGTTTGACCTGGAACAAGCCAAGGAATTGGATCTCATCCGCTACGAAGAGGAGCTGGAAATCATCAATAAAATTGAGGATGAAGCTTTACGAAACGAGGCCATAAACAAATTAATCTACAAAACGGATGAGGAACTCTTTGCCGATTTTCAAACAGAGCTGGAAGGCATTTTGGGAGAAAAAACACGCGACGTCATCCTATACGCCGAAAACTTAGACCGCGAAACACAGGAAAAAGTGTTGAATGCAAACATCGAAGGCAGTGAATTAACGGATAATGCGAATCTCTATCTTTATCCAAAAACCATCACCGATCTAGAGAAGGTTGCTGAACAATTAGCGGAAATTTTTGGCGGCGAAGTAGACAGCATCATGAGTAAACTGGAAGGAAAAAACCGTTATGTTGAGCTCAAACGTAAGTTAGATCCAGCCATCTCCGAACAGATTGAGAAAATTTTAGCAGACGATCGCACCAATGCAAAAATCGAGGAGCGTAAACCTTACTTCTTAGGCATCGGGATGAAAGATGAATATTTCCGATTTTATCCTGAACAAGATCTGGCCTCTCAATTATTGGGCTATGTGAACTCGGCGGGACAGGGCGTTTACGGGGTAGAAGGAACTTTTGACGAAATCTTGCAAGGAAAAGACGGCATTTTTACCTCACAAGTAGACGTCTATGGAAACCAAATCACCGTGGGCGAATCCATCTTAGAAGATGCCGTGGATGGAGCAGACATCACCTTGACCATAGACAGAGCCATACAAAGCGAGGTGGAGAATCTGCTCGCCGCAGGAGTAGCCGAATACAGACCGGACAGTGGACAAGTGATCGTGATCAATCCAAAAACAGGCGCCATTTTGGCGATGGCTCAATACCCTACTTTCAATCCGAACAATTACGGTGAAGTATTCAATAAAGTAGAAATAGAAATCCCCGAAGATAAAAAAGATTTCCTGGTTAAAGCCGGAAGCGAGGAAGAACCTATTTATTGGTATTATTTACAAGTGGATCCGGATGTAAGAATCCAAGTTTTCCCCAGCCAAGAAGAAGGGAAATGGTACTCTTATGAAAATCTCTTCGGCCCTGAGGTTTATAAAAATAAAATGCTACAAGAATTTTATGAGCCCGGATCCGTTTTTAAACCCCTAGTCGTGGCGGCCGCCATGGACGCGGGAGAAATCACTCCCAACTCCACCTTTAATGACTCCGGTCCTATCGGGGTAGATTTCAATGTGCTGAGCGAAGAGTACGACTATTACATCGAAACCTCTAACAAGGAATACCATGGGGTTGAAACCATGACCCAAGTTTTAGCTCATTCTTGCAACACGGGAATGACTTATATTTCAAAAAAACTAGGCCCTTCCCTTTTCTATTCCTACCTTAAAGCCTTTGGTTTTACGGAGCGCACGAATTTTGGCTTGAACGATGAAGCCCTGGGCGACTTGGCGTACTACAAAGGCTGGACGGAATCCGAAATGGTGACGAAATCCTTTGGACAAGGAATCACCCTAACTCCATTGCAGCTAGCACAAGCCTACACCGCCATCATGAACAATGGCACCATGATGAAGCCGTATGTGATCCAAGAAATCAAATACCCCGATGGCAGCATCGAAAAAACCAGTCCGCAAGTGGTTCGTCAAGTGGTTAGCGCGGACACCGCGGACAAAGTGGTCGCGATGATGACCGATGTGGTGGAATCCTATGCCAGTATTTCGATACCGGATCACTATTTCGCAGGAAAGTCAGGAACCGCACAAACCTATAAAAATGGTCAAGCGCTATCTGGAGTAGGAACGACCATCGCCAGCTTTATTGGAGCCGGACCCATAGAGGATCCTGAATTTTTGGTGATCGTTAAAATGGACCACCCCCGCTCAAGCCAATGGGCCGAGGCCACTTCCGGACAAGTCTTAAGAAACATCATGTCCTTCCTTTTTGACTACTACAGTATTGCGCCGGACAAGAACTAACAGTAGAGTGTAAACAAGCTTTATTTTTTAAATCCACTCTATGTTTAAAAAGCTTACTCTTACTCTCTTGGGAATCGCGATGCTCACCCCAAGCGCCTTCGCTGAAATGGTAGATACAACAGAAACAGCTGTTGTTGAAGAAGCCATTGTATCAGAAGACGCTATTTTGTGTGGTGGAGGCTGTTACTACAACGATGGCATTTACTTCAATGTGACTACAACCGTAGTAGTAGAAGCCGATAAAGTATATCTCTATGGAGATTACACTTTAGATAACGCCGCTTCAAAAGAAGCTGCCGTAGAAGAAATGGCTGAACTCTACAAGGACATCCGTGCACAGCTTTCCAGCTACGGAACGGTAACTCGTACCGGTGTTTACACCTACAGCGACTGGGAATACACCAATTTATATGATGGATACCTTTCCATCAAAGTAGATCTTTCCAACAAAGGGAAAGTAGAAGAAGCTGAAAACGTACTCTACAAAAATGGATTCAGCAGCTGGAGAGAAGTCTATGTAGAAGACACAGTGAGCGGTGAAATGCTTGCGGCAACAACTTTAAAGGGATTGATTGCAGACAAAAAGAGCGTCTACGAAGAAATCCTCGAATATTCTTTGGGTGAAATCGGCGGATTAAGCATTTGGAGCTGGGCAGATTCTAACAGCTACAATGCTCAAAACAACACGGTAAACCTCTCCGTGTGGGCAGATGTGACTTACTACAGCAATTAAATATTCTAGTTGAATAGTATAAAAAGCCCTGAAAAGGGCTTTTTATAAATGGGCTTTGAAGTTCGTCTGGATTAATCGTCACATTTTTGCTCAAAATAAGGCTTATAATCTTCCGAAATACGATCCCCGGCATTAAGAGCAGCAGCATACTGAGCACAGTTTTCGTTCACATCTACTTCGGGATTCCAAACTAAAACCGTAGTCCATCCAGAACTACAGTCTGTTATATCCACGAGGCCTGAGGCATTCAATTGTGAAACCGAAGCTCCAGTTAAACGACATCTTTCGTCCTCTAAAACACGCTCGTGAAAGGCATCTGTAGCATGAGTAATACGAGGGTCACAACTAAGTTTATCCGCTTCGTACGAACAATGCATATCAATGCCCCCATTATTGACAAAAGCAAATCTCAAAGGACCATCGTAAAAGAATTGATCTGGGTCAATAGTTACATCATCTACCCCCCTCGCCCGAAAAAGCCCCTGTAGTTGATTCATGGCTTCGCTATTTTGCAGAGCTATTGCCTGTTGGGGAGAAGATGACTCCAAAGAAGCCATCGCTTGCTTACACAACAACTCCAGATCGTGGAGCTGAATATCAACTAAAGAATCAGCAGCAATAAAGGTTTGAGTACCTGGAGGCGAGAGCTGATCTTGATCATTATTAGCAATAGCTTCATCTAAAACTTCCTCTGGAAGTGGCCCATTTAGATTCTTACTTAGAAAATCAAGTGTCTCAAGGGCGACTCTACGTCTGTCCAAATCTGCTGGTGTGAGTTCTGGGTAGGCAAGAACTGGCAAGGTGCCAACACGGCCATCCCTAACTTCACTCTCAGACAAACCTTCGGGACCAACAGCCAAAGCAGTAGTATGAACTATAGCGCAACTGTCTGCTTGTTCGGAGTAGTCACACGCTGGGCCTACATATACCTCTACACGACTTAAAAAGTTAGATTCATCGTCGAGTCCGTAGCAAGTCATCCTGGCTAGGTCTAAACCCTCTTCATCATCAGGCAATTGAGAAGGCTTAACCCTTTGCTCACATTTCACTTTTGCAATCTTATCACTTTGAAGCCCTTTATTTTCTAAACACTGCTCTTGGAAATTCATCATGCTTTGTTGAAGGGCAGAGATTCCACTTAAACCATCAGATGCGGGTTGATCATTAGTTTCACCCACACTAGTAACCGTACGATGCGTACCGGAAGAAACGGTGGTTTGGACTGCCTCCAGATCAGGTGAAGTAGGCTCCGTATCGTTACACCAGAGCCCGGCTATACCCAAACCGAACCCAAGAAGTGCTGCACGACGCCAAGAGGAGCTAGAAGAATCGAGGGATGAAGGGGGATTGGCCATATCTTAGGACGTTTAAGTGTGCTGTAGTATGCAACAATAGCTAATTACTGTCAAGCACATGCACTAAAAAGGCCCCAGTTTTCAATTAAAGGGGGTGGGAATTTTTTAGAGCAGCACACCCGTTCTTGGACGACCAAGAGTCACGCTTACCATCAAGACCATCTGGTTCTTTTTAAACACTCTCAAACGGCGTTGCACCAAATGAGTCTATAAACGCCTCTCTT
>CAZHKJ010000079.1:0-1420 GCA_964533115.1 uncultured Candidatus Peribacteria bacterium
TTTTTAAACACTCTCAAACGGCGTTGCACCAAATGAGTCTATAAACGCCTCTCTTGTATTTGCCTAAAAATCTCCTCAGGTTCCTCCATTGCTCCCTCGCCCGTTGTACCACATTGAAGTTCCTTTACGATTGGAAAAATAAGTTGGGATAAGGGAAATTTTGTGTGGCTAGAAGTTTTCAAGAAAATAGTCGATCATTTTCTTTCGCCTTTGTTTAGACGATACCACGGTGAATCCCAATCTTCTGTTTCAGATGTGAGAAAAGGCCATCACAGTGGTTCGTGGTGTTTGGGATCTCAAGGATAGGATGGTTCTGAAAGGTGAAAAGATATGGCTGGTTTTTCTTGAGTGAATGGTAAGCGCTACGAATCCTTCGGTGGGCATATCTCCATCGGTTTGTACCCTCGGTAAGGTTCTTTTCCTTCAAAAAATCAGCATACTTGGCGTGCCAAAGATCCAACTCCTGCGTGAACTCCATTTCGTGCGTTTTCGTGAGCCCAAGGGCTATTTTGCGTAGTTCTCTTGCTGCTTCTGTTTTGGCGCGCTGCGGGATGTATCTCTTCACAATTTCAGTCTGGTGAAACTGGCAGAACTGAATGGGAACTGAGGGGTATTTTCTCGCCAGCAGTTGTCTCACTCCTTGCCTTCCATCCACTACAACCGCCGTGAAGCAGTAGCCCCTGTCGTCCAGCTCCAAAAGACACTTCAAATACTCCGCATTGCTCTCACTTTCAATCTCCTGCCAGTACAGCACTTTCTGTTTACTCCGTGCCATTAAAATCCCATATCCGCGTCCCCAAAAAGTGGCATCCAAAATGAGCACGAAAGGCTCTATTACTTCCAAAATCTCTCCCGTTGCTCCAGCATGTTCGTCGAAGAGTTTCCGTAGTGTCTTTCCGCTCCTCCCGTACTTTTTACTCAGTTCTTTGTAGCTTTGTTTGTGTACCGTGTAGTCCTCGTAGGCCTCATGAATCCACGCTTTTCTCGGTTTACGCTTAGAAGAAAAAGTCTTTCTGCACTGCAGGCAAATGTACCTTTGCAAGCCATGACTTTTCCCATGTTTTTTGGTTTTTATCGAACCGCATCCACAAGCCTTTTTTTAAACTGCCTTTCGCAGCTTACATAAGCCAAAAACTTATGGAAATAGCCACACAAAATTTCCCTTATCCCAATAAGTTTATATTTTGCTGCAAATTTTCTCCGTTGAATGATTTCAATATTCCTCTCTACAGGTGGGTCCTTAAGCATATTCGTATTCATAGCAAGGGCGAGATATACATCTGCACCCGTGGCTCTTACCACCTCCAATACAAAGTTATCGGTGATTCCATGTACAATTTTGGCTAAGGTGTTTGCCGTTGTGGGTGCAATTAATAAAATATCTGTTTTTCTAGCAATATTGATATGTCTTACATGCCCT
>CAZHKJ010000079.1:1430-4908 GCA_964533115.1 uncultured Candidatus Peribacteria bacterium
TATGTATTTTGTAATCCTTCTATGCCTTCCATTGCATCTCTAGCAGATAAAATGTGTCGAGATGATAGCCTATTGTCACTCTTCATTACCGCTAAAGATGATGAAACTACCTCCAAGAGTTTTTCAAGTTTTTTGGGCTCATGTTCTGCCGTTAACCCTTCCACTTTTCCCTTAATTGTCGAAAGCACAAAAGGCACCGCATTGTCTGTCGCAGTCCACTGGACGTCATATTCTTTTTCAGCTTCCCAAAGCAAAGCCTCCCATTTCACACTGGCAACACTTCCTGCCAATGCAAGCGTAAGGCTTTTCCCATGAGTTGTATCTGTTTCCAGTTGCAATTCTCCCACGTTATATAATTAGCTCATTTTAAAATGCAGGGAAACTGCACTTTTACTAAATACAACTATTTGCAATTTAAGTCAATTTATTGTTTATTTAATCTCATTTTGGCAAGGTAGCGTAGAGCTAGTTCGAACTGGCCAGACGAGAGGTTGATCAGTCCAGATCAAAAGTGATAGTGCGTGCCGGCACACCCCCCGAATCATTTATATCATAGACAATATCTTCTAACCAAAACCATGTATTCCCTTCCTCATCCTCAACAAAGCTTACCTCTTCCGAAAGAGCTTCTCTGCCATCAGCATATTCGATATTAACATTCGTTACAGAATCTATAGAGATGGGGAGGCTAAAAAGATACTCGTAGCTTGCCCTTGTGCTGGTCTCGCCACTTTGTAAATTGGTGATCTCACCAATAAGGGAATGGTCAGAAACAAGCTTGCCGGAATGCTCGTCAAAGTAAGCTGTTCCGTAAAGATTACGTTCAGAATTACTTTGCGAATAAAAACTAAAATCAAATTGATATTCACTTCCTACTTCTGGCATTTGAATAGTAACCGTTGTGCCATCGAATTGAATCGAATCGTCCAATTCCAAAGAACTCAAACGATCCTCTGAAAGGGTAAGGGTTGGATCTCCGAGTAAAACGAAGTAAGAATCGAAAAATCGAGGAGCTGTATCCACAGAAGTGATTCGGGTTCGATAGTAAGAACGTTCTTTGAAGGAACGTAAAATTTCACCCAAGGAAGCTCCATCCAAGAGATCGTGGACTCCATCCCTAGGAAGATCTATGTTGCTGGCCGAATCTTCTACTGCACCGAAATAAGCCACCGCACCTCTTCTAAGCATATTTAAACAAAAAAGGCTGTCAGGACTGCTGGTCTTAGCATAAGCGCAGGTGGAACACGCACTCGTCATCACTAAAGAAGAATTCAAACGAATATCCTCATCTCTCAAAGAACTGGTATTAAAATCCATCAAGCCTCCACTGGTGCTCCCGTGAGACTGGTAAACGACGAGGAACTGATCTTCCAGAGCTTCGTCTAAATCAAACTCTAGGTCACGGAAACATTCTTCCCAAGAATCACAGTCCAAGTTTCCTTTAGAGTGAACCATGGGATTATATCCGGCCTTTTCAAGCCAAGATTCCAACTCATAAGTCAATGAAAGCATTTGAATAAAATCAGGTGCCCAAAGCAATGAAACGTCATCGCTGACATTCAATTCATCGTAGTAAATAGATCTAGCAATCGTGCTGGAGGTATCCGTCGAGGTGATCCCATAAATACGGCCCACTTTCAAATCAGCCAACTGATCATCATTCAAATCTCCATAGTAAGAGCTGTCCAACTCATAATAGGCCTCAGATTCCTCATCATAATTTGTTTGGTCTATAAAATTGGGGTTGGAAACAATCGTTAGATACTCAGGGTCTATGTTCAATGTGTCGATGAAATCTTCAATATCATTTTGAACAGATGAAGGAGTGCTGAATCCAATCGGAAGGATTAGTTCTTCCTTTTGAACAGCGAGGATAACCGCAGCCAACGAATCTTTGCTCAGGCCATCCTCAATCAATTCTCCTGTGATTGCCGACTCAAAATCATCCAACGCTTGCTCTTCATCAATATCACTAGGGTCAATAAGAATGAGCTTTTCTCCATTGATATAGTCCAAAATCTCTTCCTGTACATCAGTTCCACTATTCATCTCCACACAGCTTTCTGCTGAAGCAGGACAATCGGTGCCATCCACAAGGTAAACTTTTCTGTTTTCAAAGACTTCCTCTCCATCAAAAATACTGCCTTCAACAACAAATGGAATCTCTTTAAAAGCCGCCAAAGGGGCAGAAAGCAAGCTGGACTCATAGTTACGACTGGCATACACAAGTGCGTCAAACCCCTCCCAATACTCCAAAGTATCGGCCAATTCTATTGTATTTACATCCGCATAATCTTCAAAATAACTCAAAGTGCTACCAAAATCACCAAACAAAGTAATACGTGATGGATCGTAGTCATCAATAAAGTAGAGAGCAGAATCAATATCTAAAATCCCCTGAGAATTGTGAACAATCAGATAAGGGTGACCTTGTACAGCTGGCAAAAATGAGAGTACGTCCTCCCAATTTTCATCAGAAATAACAAAGATCTCCTTATCTTCTATCGCCGATTCAACATAAGCAGTTTCAGTACTGGCAGGAATATAGACCTCCACTTCCGAATTCAAGAAAGCTTCTTTTGCAGATTCTGTATAGACATTCGTTCCCGTTCCTTTAATCACCAAACCACGGAAAATCATTTCACTAAGGTAAGACCTTGTCGTATTATCCCCAGGATAAAAGGCACCACTTGTCTCTGTGAGTAAACGAAGCTCATCCGCGGCCTCAAGATAAACACCATACCATTGTGAAGAATCCGTATCGGTGAAAGGAAGTGAAACAGAGCCACTAGATAACTCTTCTTCAAATCCCTCAATATTGATGACCATTTTTACGGCCTCAACACGGTTTACATAATTGCCAGGTCGAAAGTATCCATCGCCATAGCCTTTAACCCATCCTTCGGACTTTGCGTAGCAAATATAAGGGGCAAACCATTCCTCTCCTACGTCATAAAAACAATTGGCATAATCGTCGATCTCTGGAGTAATGCCAAGCCCTTCTACTAAAATCTTCATCGTTTCAGCTCGATTAATCGAATTTTCTGGTTTGAAAGTGCCGTCTGAATAACCTTTCACGATACCTACACTTTCAAGATAAGAAATAGCATCATAATAGGCATTGCTTGATTTCACATCCGTAAAACTTGCCAAAGCGACGGAGGATAAATTTGCAGTCAATAAAGCGAACCCAATACCACCAGCTATGACATTGCGAAGTATAGTTTTAAGATTGAGGGATATAGACATGTTTATTTATAAATTGATCAGAGTTTAACATAACTAAGATTTTTTGCACCAAATGCTAAATATCATGCATGAATGCGTACGGAATCGAAAACTCTCATCGGATTAGAGTACAGCAAATGGCACACTAAATTTCTAAGCTGATGACAGATTATTGACAGAGCAGCGTGGAACTAGTTCGAATGTCTATGAATCAGAAAAGTCAGCCCTAAGATCAAACAAAATACTGAGT
>CAZHKJ010000080.1:0-4799 GCA_964533115.1 uncultured Candidatus Peribacteria bacterium
GGTTCACCGCTAATGTCTACTGCAAAGGCCGTGCCCGTGACGTTGAACATCATGACAAGAAGCATAATGCCTACAAGCTTTTTAAGGTTTAAAGAAATCTTCATAAGGTATATCTTGTTAGGGTTAGACAACCGATCTTAGCGTCATTTTCAATTTCCGTCAACTTTATTTCCTAACTAAGCCCCTGCCCAAGTTCTTTTGGTTTAAAACGAGATGCGCTAGACTTTTCTCGATCTTTATTTGAAGAACCCATGAACGTTTTTTGGAGGGATATCTTTGGACTTCCTATCATAGCCTCTGATGAAGAACGCCCTCTGGGATTTTTAACAGGTGTATTTTTTGATCCGGAAACAGGGAAGGTATTGGCCCTTAGAAGTGGCTTTTCTGATTTTTTTTCACCGATTGATCTTTGCGAATGGTCCAAGGAATACATTAAAATTTCTGACGCCTCCGATTTAGTCCCCTTTGATGAGCTCTTACGATTAAAAGAGTATGGGCTCAAAAAAAGCTCATTATTCTCCAAAAAAGTAGTGGACGAGCAGGGGAAAAATTTAGGTAAAGTCTATGATTTTTCTATGGATACCACCTTGAATGTTTTGCACAGCATCGAAAGCTCGCGACGAGTGATTTTATGGAACTGGGATCGCCGGATTTTTACTTGGAATCAGATTCGATCTATTGAGGAAAAAACCATCATTGTGAGCACAGATGCTCGTCAAAAACAAAAGAGCCCCGTCGAAACGGGGCTCTCACAATGGCAAACTCAATCTCCTACCGCTTAGTTCGCTACGCCGGCTCCCGTTGTTCCTGTGCTCACATCGCTAGCTGCACCGAGTAGGGTGTTGACGAAAGCGAAAGAAATCATGATCAAGACCACTCCAATAGCCGAGTAAAGGAGGATTTTTTTGGCTTTTCCCACATTGTCTTCATTTCCGGCTGCCGTCACATAGAGGACTCCGGCGTAAATCACCATCACAACCATGACGAATCCAAGGAAGCTGAGGGCGAAATTTAAAATGGTTTGCAAAATACCTTTCAGATCACTTTCTCCCCCTGTTGCTTCTTCCACCGCATTGATGTTGTCATCCGGGTCAATAAAAGAAGTCGCAAAACTCGGGTCTGCAAACTGAACACTGAGCCCAAGGGCTGCAATCATAATAGCCCCGCAGATGAGGACATCACGAAGTAGATTCGAACGAAGGATTGATTTCATAGCGTGGAAATTAATATCAACTCTATTCTACTCCTTAAATGAGAAATTCTCAAGGGCAACCCCTTTTGGGGTGACGTAAACCACTTCTTGTTCCAGCTTCACTCCAAACTTCTCTTTGACTTCCTTTTGAACGAAGTGAGCGAGCTCAAGCACGTCTGCTGAACGCGCACCGCCCATGTTCACAAAAAAATTGGCATGAGCCGGGGAGATCTTCATCTTTCCGATGATTTTTCCTTTGAGCCCACAGGCTTCAATGAGACGGCCCGCGTGATCTCCAGGAGGGTTTTTGAAGAATGAACCCGTACTGAGGCCCGGAGGTTGCTTTTGAATACGGCTTCTTGCCACCTCTTTCATTTTTTCGGTGACCTCATGGGCTTCACCCTTTTTCAGCTGGAAACTGGCTGATAAGACCACCCCTGCTTCTTTTTTGAATCGTGAGTAACGGTAAGTGTAGCCCAGCTGCTCCCCATTCAACGATTCTACTCCTTGATGGGGGAGGTAAATCTTTGCCTCTTTTAACACATCCTTTGTTTCCACTCCAAAACAGCCGGCATTGCCCAACACGGCTCCCCCTACGGTTCCCGGTAGACCATTCCAAGCCTCTATGCCGGTGAGGCCCACTTCTTCCGCCGTTTTGACCAGCTTCGCCATCAGCACTCCTGCCTCTGCCCATAGTTCTTCACCCCGAACTTCGATTCCTTGCGACTTCACTCGAATCACTAATCCACGAAATCCTTCATCGTCAAAAAGCAGATTGCTGCCTCCTCCAAACACAAAAACCGGAAGGCCTTCTTTACGCGCCCAGTCCAAGGCTTCCAGCACTTCTTCCGTGGATTTTGCTTCCACAAAATAATCCGCCTCTCCACCAATTTGGTAGGTGGTGTAACGAGCCAGAGGATGATGCGTTTGTACATTCATGTGCCTATTCTAGCACATGGGATGATTTTTAAATGGATAAATTAGTTTATGTCATTCTAAAACAAAACTGAGTGGAAAGCAAGTGTGGTTGACATAAAATCTGAATAGTGTTTGACTTCTCTGGACTGAGCCACCTATTGAAATCCCTCAATCTTATTCCATATGAATGGCCCTTCACCTCACAATGCTGATCTCAATAGGCGTGATAACTCTGGTCGTGGCATCACCAGGACTTTAGCAATCGGAGATCTGAATGGGAAAATGGGGGCTCTTTTACGTAATCTTTCTGATTTAGAAGTTTGGGATCCTGAGGATGGATCCATATTCTTAGAGAAAGATGCAGAGCTACTCTTTGCGGGCGACATTCTGGCGGACCGTGGCGAATATGGAATGGAAATCGCATCATGCATTTTGGATATGAGGAGAGAGCTAGAGGGAAGAGTGATTACTCTTTGGGGCAATCATGACAGTTTTGCTGCCAGCCTCCTTTTGCCCCCGTGCGTAAAGCTCATAGGCAACAGATACCCTGGGATGAGAGAAATTCTAAGACTTCATCCGAGAGCGGATGAAATCTTTGGCCCCGCTGTATTAAAGGCACCCATCAATGCTTATAATATGTTAGATAAGGTCTCTGACAAAACTTTAATGAGCACCTTTAATCACTTCAAAACACCTGACCTTCGACGTGAAGCTCTAAACACAGAAAATGGACATAAAGTTATTGAGTATTTTATTCGTAGTAAACTTTACCACCTGAGAAATGGAACGCTCTACCTTCACACTCCACCCACAGTCCAAATGCTAGAGTCGATTCTTACACGGAATCATTCAAATGCTGAGTTCAGTCAAGTCACAAAAAACCTGTTCCAAGAAAAAGGCTCTCCAGAAGAGTTGCAAGCGATGGCCAATACTTGGACGAATTACGCAAAAACGTTCTTGGAAACCAGAACGCGCATGCACTCGATTCCCATTCAGACGCACTCTATTTGGACACAATTGCATGATGAGATGGGGGTCTCTCGAATTGTTTTTGGTCATGAAAGGATGAATGGACCGCCCTCTTTTACGCCTTGTGGTCCTGTGACTTTGTATCCTATCGACAAAGGATGTTTTGGCTGGGACTCTACCTATTCTTCTACTGCAATAGTGGATCGCCGAAGTGTTACTGTCGCAGGCGTCCTGCTTGGTCCCCGACAGAGGGCTAGAACGTCCACTGAAGATGGAGATGTATGCCTCACAAGAATACCCTCCTAGCTATCAAAGAATAGAGCCACAATGTTTTCAAGTTATTTTATGTTTGTGTTTCACCGAATCGCCAAAACTTTCACTTTCGTTTCGAGCGCATCTCTCAGTTCAAGCTCTGCATGCCTAAGATCGTAGTGGCTTTGTAGATTTAACCAAAATTCAGGGTTGGTTTGAAAGTATTTTGCAAGGTGCAGTGCGGTATTGGGAGTAATGGCTCGCACGCCTTTCACGATTTTATGATGAGATGGAGGAAATGAGTGCTTGATTCAAAATCAAGAAGCTTGACTCATCTTTGCTTTGTAAGCAGAATTGTTGACGTTGATTTTCTTATCCATTTGAGATGGCATTACTACGTTTTGACCCTAAAAAAGACCCTTATTTTATTGAGGCTGGTTGGCCGAGAAAAGGTTCTGCAGAAAAAAATGGAATTCGTCTTCGTCTGGTGAAGAGAGGATCTAATGGTGAGATTGTACTGGTACGGGATTTGCTGCATCTAACTTTTGAGAAAACCCGTTTGAAGGAAGGAATTCATAGCGTAGTCCCGGAGCTAGGTGATGTGTCCCTCCAATACAGGAAAGCACTTGGGCTATTCCCCTTGATAACTTTGACTTTAAACGGTGAGGTCCTAAGAGGGCATGAGGTTCTGAGCAGCATTTTTGGAGAGATTTGGTAGTGTTCGGGTTTCATCTCAGTGGGAAGCGGGGGGGGTCGCTCTAACTCGACAAAAACATCTAGATTGACCAACAGAAGGATAAAGTGTACACTTTTGTTGTAATAATTTTGCTATGACGACGAAAATCATCGGCATCAAAGAATATCGCAAAAATATCACTACTCTCTGGAAAGAGGCTCGTGAAAAGAATATTCGATACATTGTCATGTATCATACTCAGCCTGTTTTTGAAGTAACTCCTCTGCAAGACGAAGATGGACTCTTAGATCTTTTAAGAGAAGAAATCAAGACTGCACGTGAACAAGCCGAGAAAGGTGAAACCGTGTCTCATGAAGCCCTCATGGAAGAATTTGGCATAAAGTAATATGTTCAAGTTAGAGTACACCAAAAACGCTGTAAGAGATCTTCATCGACTGGAAAAGCAAACCGCCAAACGAATCTTAAAAAAGATGAATTTCTTTACAAAACAAGAAGATCCATTGAGCTTTGCAAAAAAACTGACCGATTCGAGCCTGGGAGACTATCGCTTTCGAGTAGGCGATTATAGGATCCTCTTTGACATGGATAGTGACGGAAACGCACAAATCCTGATGATCCTCTCTGTCAAACATCGAAGAGAGGCTTATCTGGAATAAAATAGGTTCAAACACAAAAAATGGAGCCACAATGTTTTCAACATATTTTATGTTTGTGTTTTGGTTTTGTCGCAGCGGGAAGCAGTTTGCCTTCTTTCAAGAAACCTGAGGCAAT
>CAZHKJ010000081.1:0-4777 GCA_964533115.1 uncultured Candidatus Peribacteria bacterium
TACTCAGTGGAGGCTTTTGCACCTGGCTCAGGTGATTTAGATGCTTTGTTGCCATCGTACTTCCCCGTCTCCGTATTGTGAACTTCTGGTTCGGTCATAATATCTTTGGGTTACTCTAACATTTTACGCTGTTTGTGTCCGCTGGTCAATGTAGATATTGACTTGAGTTAAATTTGTGCTTAAATACGAATTGTTTTATTGCAAATCTTATGAATTTGAGACTAGCGCCGTCTGAAGTAAGCTCTTTTAGAGGGGTGCAGTGGCAAAATATCCGGTCTTTGGGTAGGGGTGGGGTGGCGAATGTTTTCTTGATGCAACAGGTGCCCGACCAAGAGAATGATGCTGGTTTACCTGAATTCTTGGCTTTGAAGATCCCAAAAAATGTAAAACCTAGCGAATATCGAGGACCTGTGGAGGATTTAATGGCACGTCGAGATGCGCTTCCTCCAAATGTGCAGAGCTTTCTTGTTCCGTATTATGGGGTGAATGACGATGGCGCTTGGATGGATTTTTGTAGGGGAGCTCCGGAAAAATGGATATTGAAACCTAACGCGAGATCTTCGTTGGATGAGATCACCTTTTTTTTAAGTGATTTCAAGGGGCGATTGAGAGCTGTTTTAGGGGCTTTGAAAGTTTTAGAGGAGGCACAGATTTGTCATGGTGACCTTAAGCCTGCGAATATTGCTTGGACATATCCAAATGCGCCTATTCTCTTAGATCTAGACGGATTGGCCCTTTTTAATACGGATTTTTATAAATACTTTTCCACATGGATTTTTCGACCTCCAGAATTGGCAGGGCACATCCTTCCAGCTGTCTCCTGTTCTGGTACAGATCCTTATTCATTGATGATGGCCTTAGGGTGTCACTTAAACCTTATTGCAAAGGAACCTACTCCTGATCATAGAAAGATTCCGTTAATTTTTGTATTGAGAGATGAATTGATTAGCAGAGCCTGGTGTGTGGATAACCATGAGGCAGCTTCTGTATTTGCTGCTACGCTTGCTGAACTCATAGGTGGTTTCACTCAGTATGATCCTAAAAATCGTATGAGGCTTGATGAAGGTCTTGCTTTATTGGATTCAGGCCTCTAGCTTTCACTTTATCTTTTTGATGAGCTTGAATATTTGTTGCGCTTCTCCTTTTCAGCTAAAAATTTATCTCTCCATTCATTGAGCAACTCCGCTAATTCTTCTGCGGATTTTCCATAGGTATCGGGTAAGGCTCCTTCCACTCCGCTTATGCTTCTTCCTATTTTCTTGACTAAGCTATATTTATTGTGGTTTTGGCTATAATTGAAGATGACTAATTTATTCCGACCAATGTATCCGGAGCCAAATTCTTCTACGTCCTCCCAGGGGGTAAAGTGATTACGAAACAAGGAGCGCACTTCAAATCCCTTTTCAGATATTTGCAGATAAGCAGAATTAGGGATCAAAAGAAGGATGAAGACTATACAGCCGAGGCCAAAGAGAATAGAAGCAAACCACCCTATATTATCTCCTCTACTGATCAGCCAAGCTCCCTCCAGCGTGAAAAAAAGACAGACCAGCAAAAAAAGGAAATTTTTTAGTTTGCTTGGATAGAAGATTAAGGACGGCGAGTCTATATTCATAATGTGCTTCATTTAGATGGTCTGTGAGATTTTTACGTGTGCGCTCCTCAGACGTTTAAGAGTGAACTCTTTTCCCATGATGCGGCACAGTTCAAAGACTCCGGGTGAATATTCTTCGTTGCTGAGGGCCACACGCAAAGGCCAGAGGACTTGGCCATTTTTGAGGCCTAGTTTTTCGATTACTTTTAGGAGGCATTCTTTAATGGCCTCCTCTGAGGAAAAATCGTCGTGATTTTGAAGCGCAGGGATGGCATTTTCAAGTGCCAGGAGTACGGTTGCTTGATCTACCTTCATTTTTTCGCTTAAAAAGAGTTCCGTCCGGTAATCCAATTCAGGCAAAAGAAAGGGGCGGAGCATGGAAGGCGCATCGCTTAGAGTCTTCATCCGTGTTTGGACGCTGCTTAAAATTGAAGTTTTTTCATCGAGGCTTAAGCGTTCCAGGTATTCTTCTTTGTACCACGATTCTTTTTTAAGATAGGGCTGGATGAGTTCTTCTAATTCGGCGCTGCTTTTTGTTCGGATGTAGTGACCATTGAGCCAGTCGAGCTTTTCCAGGTTGAAAACGGCTCCTGCTTTTTGTACTCGATCCAGACTGAAGCGTGCGGTCAGTTCTTCCAGGCTGAATATCTCTTCTTCCGTGCCGGGGTTCCATCCAAGAAAGGCAATGAAGTTGATCATGGCTTCTTTGAGGTAGCCTTTTTGAACGAAATCTTCCGCGGCAACATCGCCTTGGCGTTTTGAAAGTTTGCTGCGATCGGGGTTGAGCAGGAGGGGTAGGTGAGAGAACTCGGGTGAGGTCCATCCAAAGGCTTGGTAGAGCCAAAGATGTTTTGGGGTGGAGGGCAACCATTCTTCGCCACGAATCACGTGAGTGACGCCCATTTCGTGGTCATCCACCACATTGGCTAAATGGTAGGTGGGTAAACCGTCGGATTTAATGAGGACTTGATCGTCTAAATCTTTACCATGAAAGCGAAGATCTCCTCGGATGTGATCATGAAAATGGAGTTCTTCATAGGGGATCAATTGACGTACTACGAAGCTTTTTCCGGAGGCCAAATGCTTTTCGATTGCTTCGCTGCTGAGTTCGTGACAACGGCGGTCATATTTTGGAGCGATTTTTAATTTGGAGTGCTCTTCACGCATTTTTTCCAGGTCTTCTTCCGTGCAAAAACATCGATAGGCTTTCCCTTTTTCGAGTAATTCTTGAGCGTGTTTTTGGTAGAGTTCTGTACGCTCAGATTGGAAATAAGGTCCTTCGTCCCAGTTTAAATCAAAATATTTGAGGGTGCTCATTAAGTTCTCAACCGCTCCTTCGACGTAACGTTTTTGATCGGTGTCTTCAATGCGAAGAATAAATTTACCCTGATTTTGACGGGCAAACAGAAAGGCATAAAGAGCGGTTCTTAAACCTCCTACGTGAAGGTAACCGGTAGGGGAAGGGGCAAAGCGTGTAACAACAGTCATGTGTTTTGGGTGCTAAGGCTGAAATAATAGGGTAAGTTCTCGTACGTCTCAGTCAAGCAGGAAGTTTAGGTGGAGTCAATTTTCAAGATTCAGCTTGGTCCAAATTCCTTTGTGGTCTGAGTTTTGAGTGGGCCGTGTTTCAAAATTCAAGACCTCCCATTCTTTGCTCACCAGTGCATGGTCTATGGGGAGCTGGAAAAGGAAGCTGCTCGCGTTCCAAGTGAAGTCTAGCCCTGGATTTGGATCTAGGAGACGTGCATCCTTCAAAGCTGTTTGCTCTAATAAATCCACAAAATACGGTGACCAAGGAGTGCAATTGAAGTCGCCAATAACCACTACAGGCACTGAGCTGTTTTGAACATAAGTGATGATGTCGGCGAATTGTTCATTCCGTTCGCTCGCCCATTTTTGTTTGACGGGTGCTTGGGGGTGGACGGCTAAAATCTTGTAAGAGTTATCGAGCGGGATGAATTCTAAACCCACTTCTTCCCCTAGGGGGATCTCGGTGAATTGCCCGGGAATTTGGCTCCCCATAAAGATGCCATGTACGCCTGTTTCTTCGGTGAGTTTGGTGTAAGGATAATCCGTCAGGACTTCATTTTGGGTGCTTCCCCAGCCAGCATGGGCTTCGTGGACAATGAATAAATCAGGCTGGAGCACGAGGACTTCCTCGTAGAATTCACTCGTGTCCATATTGAGATAGTAAGCATTTTGAGCGTAGATGTTTAGAGAGAGCTCGTTAACAGAAGAATCTGTCTCATTTGTCATGGATTTTGAAGCCTGTAGATAGGGCGCAAAACTACTTCCGTTTATGCTGAGGAGGCTAACCCAAAGGAGAGCCCCTACGAAGTTTTTTTGGACTAAATGAATGCCCGTAAAAATAAGAGCAATCGCTGCGTAATAGTGGCTGTAATGGCTAAAAAGCTCAAAAAACCACCATTTTTTACTCAAGAAGACGGCTATTTGAATGGAAAAAGCTCCGATGAGCGCGAGTTTTAAAAAAGCTTTGAACATGGTTGGCATTCTAGTGGCTTTCTGCTAGGCTTTTCAAGCGGAGTCTTTTAGGGCTCTGGAAATTATGAAGAAACGTCGTAAACGCAAATCTCGTCAAGAACCTCTCCTTAAATTTGAGGTGGAAACACACATCATGCGTGAAGTGTGGGCTGTGGTGTATTTATCTTTCGGGCTCTTAACGGCTCTGTCTTTGTATGGATACATCGGCTTTTTAGGGGACTTGTGGGTGTCTTTACTGAGGCCTGTTTTTGGAGTGGCTATAACGGCCGTACCCGTGCTTTTGGTGCTGATGGCCGTGGCCGTTTTTTTCTCCAAAAAAGTGAATTGGGGTCTCGCTAGACTCACAGGGATCTTTTTGATCATGGCGGCTGTTTTAGGTTACATCCATATGCGCGTGCCGGAGGCTGAACTTTTAGAAACGGCTCAAAGAGGAGAGGCGGGAGGCTACATTGGCTTTGTGACGAGTTTCATTTTGATTTCTGCGCTGACTCGAGTGGGAGCCTATGTTGTGCTTTTGGGGATGCTTTTAGTGGGCATCCTTCTTTCGATTCAACTCAGTTTGGGGGATATGCTCCGTTGGTTTATGCCTTCCTCTAAAATGGTGAAGAAAGTGATTGAAGTGGCCACTCCGGAGTTGGTTTTGATTGATCGTGGAAATGAGGAAGATGAAATCAAAATAGT
>CAZHKJ010000082.1:0-4747 GCA_964533115.1 uncultured Candidatus Peribacteria bacterium
AAGCAGTCCTCCCTCTTCTCATTCAGACAACTGAAAAAACTGGGGCCTTTTTAGTATCATTTATTTCAAGAAATAGAAACTCTAAAAAACTAGTTTCCTAGGACAGGTGTTTTTATTTCTGAATCATTCATAATCCTTTCACAATAAGCCTGCCAGTCCAATGTATTTGCTTGGGCTTAGCTCCAGCAAGCGTTTTTTTGCCTCATCGGGGATCTCGAGTTTTTCAATAAAGGCGCGCATGGTGCTTGCATTGATTTCGTTGCCGCGGGTCAGTTCTTTCAATTGCTCGTAAGCATCTTTTACTCCATAACGACGTAGCACGGTTTGAATGGGTTCAGCAAGGAGCGCCCAGTTTTCTTCTAAATCTTCAGCCAAACGAGCTTCGTTCACCTCTAATTTACTTAAGCCTTTGAGGAAGCTTTTATACGCCAGTAGGCTGTAGCCAAAGCCAAGCCCGATGTTACGAAGCACCGTGCTGTCGGTTAAATCGCGTTGCATGCGCGAAAGAGGAAGTTTTTCGCTGAAATGTCCGAGTAAAGCATTGGCGATTCCAAGATTTCCTTCGGCATTTTCAAAATCAATGGGGTTCACTTTATGCGGCATGGTGGACGATCCCACCTCCCCGGCTACCAGTCTTTGTTTGAAGTAACCATAAGATATGTAGCTCCACATGTCTCGAGAAGCATCGAGCAAAATAATGTTGATCCGTCGAAGATTGTCGAAGATTTCGGCTAAATAATCGTGAGGTTCGATTTGCGTGGTGTAGCGTTGCCAGTTTAAACCGAGTTGTTCTACAAATTGTCGACTCGCCTGTGCCCAGTCTATTTTTGGATAAGCCACAATATGCGCATTAAAATTCCCTGTGGCTCCATTCATTTTGCCTAGAATTTCGGTTTTTTTGAGTTGTTCGTATTGACGAAAGAGGCGCGCCCCAATGTTTTTAAATTCTTTTCCTACGGTTGTAGGAGTGGCGGCTTGACCATGCGTTCGGCCCATCATTGGAATTTTACGTGTTGCTTCGGCTATTTCTCGCACTTTTTCAAGAGTGAGCTCTATGTTTTTGAACATCACACTTTGTAAGCCTGCTTTGACCATTTGAGCATACGCAAGGTTGTTGATGTCTTCGCTGGTGCAGGCAAAATGAATAAAAGGGATGAGTTCTTCACGGTTTAAAACTTTGAGGACTTTTTGTAAAAAATACTCCACCGCTTTTACATCGTGATTCGTCGTTTTTTCGAGTTCTTTCACTTCTTCTGCGAATTCGTCTTGGAATTGCAGGTAGAGTTTTCGTAACGCTTCTACTTCTGCTTTTTCGAGATAAGAAGTCCCTTCTAGTTTGAGCGTATTGCATAAAAAGATCAGCCATTCCACTTCTACTCCAATGCGGCTACGAATGAGCCCTGTTTCTGAAAAAATAGGGATGAGTTCGCTGATTTTTTCCTGATAACGGCCGTCGAGAGGAGAAAGTGCTTTAATCAATGGAGAAGGATTAGGACTGAATGAAATAGGTTTTCAGGTTTCCTTCAATGCGAGGCAGAGGGTCTCCTGCGGCGGGGGTGAAACTTTGTCCCGTGATCATTTCGTAAGCTTGAATGTATTTTTGAGCGGTCTCCACTAAGATTGCTTCAGGAATTTGTGGGATTTCTCCTTCTCCAAGGTAGCCTTGCTTGGCCAACCAAAGACGCAAAAATTCTTTGTTGATGTTTTCCGGTTCTTCTCCATTCGTCATTCTTTCTTCGTAAGTATTGGCAATCCAAAAACGGGACGAATCCGGGGTGTGAATTTCATCAATGATCATGATTTTACCTTCTTTGTCTCGCCCAAATTCATATTTGGTGTCCACTAGAATCACCCCTTGTCGAGCGGCCACTTCCACGCCACGTGCATATAAGCCCAGTGCATAATGGGAAAGCTGCTCCCATTCTTCTTGGGTCACCAGGCCCTTTTCTACGGCTTCTTCACCTGTAAGATTGAGATCATGCGCTCCATGAGTTGCCTTGGTGGTCGGAGTGATGATGGGATGAGGGAGACGTTGATTTTTTTTGAGGCCATCCGGAAGTGTATTTCCACAAAAATTGCGAACTCCTCTCTCATAGTTGTACCAAGCTGAAGTGGTGGTTGAACCGGTGATGTAACCCCTTACAATCATTTCGAGCATGATGGGTTTACACTCCTTCCCCACGATCACGTTTGGGTCAGGATAAGATTCGACGTAATTGGGGCAAATGTCTTTGGTGTTTTCGAACCAGAATTTTGTCATGGCATTGAGTACCGCTCCTTTGAAAGGCACCAAAGCGATGATTTGATCGAAAGCTGAAAGTCGATCGGTTGTGACTAAAATACGTCGATCTTCTTGAGTGTAATTGTCTCTTACCTTCCCTTCGTATCGAGTCCCCATATTTTTAAAATTCGTTCCTTTTAAAACATAGGGGATTTGAGCGGCAATCATGGAAGCATCGAGCATTTTTTCAAGTTAGGGACACTTTCATTCTAAGAGGGGATTTAGAGCCTGACAAGCTTCTTTTCGGCTCTCAGCTTCTCCAGTTTCATTGCTTCTCCCTTATTGTAGCCTCCCGCTTTCCCATCCGATCGAACCACACGGTGGCAAGGGATTTCAGGATTCTCATTTTTATTGAGGATGTTCCCAACGGCACGGTAAGCACGAGGGCTTCCGGCTAAAATGGCCACCTCTTTGTAGCTCAAGGTTTCTCCTATTGGAATTTTCTTCACAATGGCGTGAACCGAGTCAACGAAGGTCATGAGGATAGTGTTCAAAGTCGATATAAATAGGATTTTCTCCGTTTTTCGTCGATTCAAAGAGAATGGATTCTTTCACTTCGAATGGAGAAATATTGATCGGTTTAAAGTGCAAACTTTCTCCCGGAATGTGAGTACGAAAGCGTGCCAAAGTCAGGTGAGCGATGCTCTCTTTCACTTCAAGGTCGGGTAAACTGGGTTTGATGAAGCGTAATAATTCATTACACAATTCTTGAAATTCTAGACTGCGTTCAAATTTCAGCCAAATCATTTTGGCCATGCCTTTTTCCGGGAATAGGCTGATTCGTTTAGGGTGTAAGGTAAAGAGAGGCATTTTGGCGCATACGGCTTTAGCCAATGCTTGTATTTCCGGCACTAAAATCTCAGGGACTTCTCCTAAAAAGAGCGTGGTGAGATGAAAATTTTCAGGAGGAACCCATTTTGCATTTTTAAGGCTGGGGTGAATGCGATAAGGCTCCAAAAAGGCTTGAATTTCTTCTTTTTGTTCGGGAGGCAATGGGAGTCCAAGGAAAAGTCGTTTCATGGGTGTATTATAAGCGAATAGAGAAATCTGGATAGTCTTTAAATTCATCTGTCCATTCTTCTTTTAACTCCTCTACTTCGGCTAAATCAGGCCCATGTTTGCACCAGTCTTTTAGGATGGAGAGATCTTCATTTGTCCCCTCCGCTACAACTATAAGCGATCCATCTTCTTGGTTTTGAGCATAGCCTCTCAAGCCCAAGCTTTCGGCCAGATTTTTGACTTCTGCTCGAAAATAGACTCCTTGAACCTTGCCCAAAATTTGAAGTTTAAGATGCCGCATTTTTTATTTTAACATTTGAATTTATTGATATATGATGAGCCTAGAAAAATTTGTTCTAAAAGTCAAAGTAGATCCCTTCCCCTTATCTAAATTCTTATATATGACTGTCCAACCTTTTACCGTTATCTTGGGTGCTCAATGGGGTGATGAAGGTAAAGGTAAGCTGGTTGATATTTTTAGTGCTCGTTTTGACTGGGTGGCTCGAGCTACCGGAGGGGCTAATGCGGGGCACACGGTTTATGTGCGACAGGGTGAGGAAACAAAAAAATTTGTTTTTCATCTTTTACCCAGCGGATTGCTTTACCCTCATGTCAAATGTTTGATAGGAAATGGAGTGGTCTTGCATGTGCCTAGTTTTTTTGAAGAATTGGAAGCGCTTAAAGCCCAAGGTTTTGATACGGAAGAACGGGTTATGATCTCCGATCGTATTACTCTTTTGTTTGATTACCATAAAGATATTGATGGAACTCAAGAAGACTCTAAAGGCTCTCAAAAAGTAGGAACCACTCGTCGAGGGATTGGGCCTGCCTATGCGGATAAGGCTAATCGAAGGGCTTTGCGTCTGGCCGATTTGGCTCATTGGGATAGTTTTGAAAAAAATCATCGGGCGAATCTCGCTTGGCATCAAAAGATCTATGGTTTTGATTATGATGTTGAAGCGGAATTGGCTTATTACCGATCCATTAAAGATCGTCTTTTAGCTCGTATGGTGGATGGGGCTTTGGTCTTGGACAAGGCTTTGAAAGCGGGTGAATCTATTTTGGTCGAAGGGGCGAACGCTACTTTGCTCGATATTGATCACGGAACCTACCCTTACGTGACTTCTTCCAGTCCTAGCATTGGAGGTGTTTTTACAGGAACAGGTCTATCTCCTCGTTACTTGGGTGAATCTATTGGAGTGGTTAAGGCTTATATGACTCGTGTGGGGAGTGGGCCCTTCCCTACGGAACTTTTGGATGCTTTGGGCGAGCAAATTCGTGAAGCAGGAGGAGAATATGGGTCGACCACGGGTCGTCCTCGTCGTTGTGGATGGTTTGACGTCCCTATGACTCAATACGCTGTACGTGTGAATGGCTTCACCCACTTAAATCTCACTAAATTGGATGTGCTCGATGATTTAGATGAGATTAAAATCGCTGTGGCTTACCGTTTGAACGGCAAAATTC
>CAZHKJ010000083.1:0-3360 GCA_964533115.1 uncultured Candidatus Peribacteria bacterium
AATTTTAGACATTTGTACGAAAGTAAGTAAATCTGCATTCATTGTATCATGCAAAATCTAAGGATACCAGTTCGAACTTCTTCCAGGATGTGGAGTCATTTAATTTGGTAGCTTAACACTCCGAATACCCAAATTGGCCGCTCAAACTTTTAGTGATAGAATCTGGGCATGAACAAAGAGAATTTTGCCTTCATCGACAGTCAAAATCTAAACCTAAGCATCAAAGAGCTAGGTTGGCGCTTAGATTTCAGGAAGTTCAGAAAATATTTGAAAGATAAATATCATGTATCAAAAGCCTTCCTGTTTCTAGGATTCATCGGTGAAAATAGCGATCTTTATAAATCGCTTCAAGACGCAGGTTTTATCCTCATTTTTAAGCCCACCCTCAGCTACAAAGATGGCCATACAAAAGGGAATTGCGATGCAGAATTGGTTTTACAGACCATGATTGAATTTAAAAACTATAAAAAAGCCCTACTCATCACTGGTGACGGAGATTTTCACTGTCTTGCAAAATATCTGATCCAAGAGAATAAACTAGAAAAATTGCTGATCCCAAACCAAAAGAAGTACTCTGCCCTACTTAAAAAATTCCCTTCCGAGTTTTTGGCGTTCATAAACGACCTGAAACCAAAACTAAGTTACACAAAAAAGAAGAGAACCCAGTAAGGACGGAACCTTAAAAGGCGCTCTTCGTGGTGATTACAAGGGAATTATAGTGCATCGTAAAAGTTGAAGCAAGGCAGTTCTAGTTAGATTCAATCAAGAAACAGTAGCCAAGCCACTAACACCCGAACGAAAATGGGCAAAGCCACGAGCTTAAACAACGAATGAAGAGGAGCCATTTTAATCGAGCATTTCAAGCAAATCATCCACCGAAAGCTCGAGATCATTCAAGATAGCCTTGAGCAATCCCTTGCCTAAGTCTTCATTTGCATGAAGGGGGGGTCACCGTTGTACCCTCGCCATTTTTGCCCTCAACAAAAACATGACTTCCCTTTTGACGTATGACAATAAAGCCATTCTTCTGTAGAAGTTTGAGCAACTGCTTACCAGAAAGCATGTATGAAGAGCAAACAAGATACCCCGACGAACCTTTAATCATAAGAAAAGCTTGGCCTCAACTTTAATGAAGCTATCTTTTCAAGCAAATACTTTTTAAACCCACTAAAGCTTCTTCAAAAACTCCACACGAAGAACAATCTCCGTTCCTTCGAGACGACAATCCACTTCTTCAGGGTTGTCCGTGAGCTTAATCTTGGAAGCTTTGGTCCCCCGTTTAAACGTACGAGAAGAACCACGTAAAGTCAGATCTTTAATCAGCACCACATCGTCTCCATTTTGAAGCACGGTTCCATTGCTGTCTTTAACCACCATAGACTCTTCGCTCCCAGTGCCTTCGTCCGAGCGCCCATGTTTTTGATCAGCACAGCCACATTCCTCCATCAACTCCCATTGATTCGAGCAGCCCTCCATTTCACAAACTCCCAGTTCTTCCAAAGTTCCTCGACAAGACCCCATACAAATAAAATGTGCCATAAAAGAAAGAAAGGCTAAAATCTCTTCGAAGATAGAACAAATCTAAAAATCTAGCAAACAAATCCATATATAAAAAAGGGCAAGCCCAACTCCTTTCCATTTAGCACATCAGGTTTATAATAAATTCGCCCATAGACCCTCCCCTCTCATGAAAATCTTCTTCATCCTTCTAGGCCTCTTTCTCGCCCTCTTTGCAATATGGATGCTATGGGGATGGCTCTCGGTAAGAAACATTGAAGAACCAAAATACACGGTGAAAAGTTCAAACAAGATCTATGAAATCCGGACTTATAAAGCTCATCTGATCGCAAAAACCACCGTAGAAGGGAAAATGAATGAAGCCCTAAATAAAGGTTTTCGACGAATAGCTGCCTTCATCTTTGGAAAAAACAGCAGCCAAAAATCCGTAGCGATGACCACCCCCGTAAGAAGCCAAAAAAACACTCCAAAAGTCATTGCCATGACCACCCCTGTGAGCAGCAAAAAGACCGCACCTAATCAATACACCATCGCTTTTGTGATGCCCTCTGAATACACCTTAAAAACTTTGCCGATGCCTCTCGATGAAAAAGTAGTCATCGAAGCCATTCCCGAAACAAACTATGCGGTTCTCCAATTCTCTGGATACGTTCCTGAAAACAAAGCTCAAAAGAAAATCGCCCTACTCCAAGAAAGCTTGAAAAAAGAGGGGATCCTCACCCAAGGAGAAGCCATCGTTTCTCAATATAATCCTCCATGGACGCCTTGGTTCATGCGAAGAAATGAAATCTGGATAGAACTAGCCTCTAGCTTTTAAAAATTGACCACTTCAAATTCACTTAAAATTTTATGATTCAAGTCAAGCATTTATCCAAAAAATTTGGGGATTTTACCGCCGTAGACGAAATCACCTTTAACGTGGAAAAAGGTGAAATCTTCGGATTTCTCGGCCCCAACGGAGCAGGTAAATCCACCACCATCAAAATCCTAACGACCCTACTCTCTCCCAGTGCGGGCCAGGTCAGTTTGAATGGCCACGATCCTGAAAAAGACGCCGATGCCGTGAGACGTTGCTTTGGAATCGTATTCCAAGATCACAGCCTAGATGATGAACTCACCGCCTATGAAAACATGGAACTTCACGGGGTGCTCTATGATGTTCCCCGTTCCATCCTCAAGAGTCGCATCCCTGACCTGCTCGGCTTTGTAGACCTGCTGGACCGGAAAGACAGTCTCGTTAAAGAATTCTCAGGAGGGATGAAGCGCCGTCTCGAAATTGCACGAGGTCTCTTACACCATCCCAAAATCATTTTCCTCGACGAACCCACTCTCGGACTCGACCCTCAAACACGCAACCACATGTGGACTTATCTCAAAAAATTGAATAAGGAAGAAGGAACCACCGTGTTCTTCACCACCCACTACATGGAAGAAGCGGAGAAAAACGCCCAACGCATCGCGGTGATCGATCACGGTAAAATCATCGCATCGGGAAGCCCAAACGAACTCAAGAAACAAACAGAAACGGAATCCCTTGAAGAGGCTTTCCTTAAGCTCACAGGAAACGCCATCCGCGAAGAAGCCTCCACCGCCGCTGATCGAAACCGAAGCATGGCTCGAATGTGGAGCAACCGTAAATAAACCCCAATCCTCATGAAAAAAATCTATATTCTTTGGCTCCGAGAAATTAAACGTTATCTGCGCTCCAAGTCCCGCATCATTGGTTCACTGGCTCAACCCCTCCTTTATTTACTCGCTCTCGGCTATGGCTTTGGAAGCGTGTTTCAAGAAGCGGGCGAAGGAAACTATCTGAACTTTCTGGCTCCTGGAATCATTGGGATG
>CAZHKJ010000083.1:3370-4453 GCA_964533115.1 uncultured Candidatus Peribacteria bacterium
GACCGGACGCACCTTGGGAGGAGCCACTATTGCAAGCTTTCAGGGAGTGCTCGTGCTTGGACTTTCCATCCTCTTTGGATTTAGACCCGAAAACTGGCTAGGGATCTTCCCTGCCCTTTTGATCATGTTTCTCCTAGCTCTGCTCTTTACCGCACTCGGAACCATGATTGCTTCTCTTTTAGAAGACATGCAAGGTTTCCAGCTCATTATGAACTTTCTGGTGATGCCTCTCTTCTTCCTATCGGGTGCTCTCTACCCACTGGAAGGATTGCCTAAAGCACTGGATGTACTGGCTAAATTGAACCCTTTGTCCTACGGGAACGACGCTCTACGCGGAGTCCTGCTGGAAAACAGCCATTACGGCCTCCGCCTCGACATTGCCGTGCTCACAGGATTCACTCTCCTATTCTTAGCTCTCGGCACCCACTTCTTCAAAAAGATTCAGATCTAAAGTGGAGGGTTTCGTAATAGAGTCCTTGTAACAAAGTGATACGCAATAAGCACAGTTCCAGCAGGGTAACCGTGAAGACTGGGGAGATCACGAACAAAAATCGATTCATCCTCAACTGGATCCTCTCCCTGAAACATAGGAATAGCCGCATACTGTTTCTTCTCCATTAATTCCATGGATGGTTTTGGAGCTATATCCATTCGACTCATATCCTGTAGAAAATCGGCACGAGCGGTCCGTAGATAATTTAGATTAGCTTCTTCTCCACCATGTATAGCAAGATATTCAGCCCTTGTGATCAAGCCACCACCAGGAATCTTCATTGCCTCAGCCCTGAGACGACTAGACTTGTCGAGGGTAGCAACAAAATTAGTAGCATCGAGACTAGTAATAGAACCAGCCTCACCAAAAGTAGTAATCCGAGCTTGACCATCTCCTACCACAAGCTCACCCGCTTGATTAATAAAATAGACTTCAGGCTTTCTCAATCTCAAAAGTCCATCTGCAAATCTTTTTAGATCACGAATACGAGCGAATATGAACTCCCAGTCCCTCACCTCCCCTTGATAAATGCGTTGTGCATCTGAAAGAGCTTCAAGCTGTTTTTTGACCTTATATAGCGCTGGAAATGC
>CAZHKJ010000084.1:0-1110 GCA_964533115.1 uncultured Candidatus Peribacteria bacterium
GATTTTTCTGACCAAAAAGATTTCCACGACATAGACATCTTTTTAGCCTTAACTTTATTCTTATAACTTAAGATTTTTGAAAAACTTAGCTTTTTTAAGAAAGAAATTTCGAATTCAGCCTTATCTCCTTCGGAAAATCTCAAAATTTTCTTAAAGGGTTTCCAAAAAAGAAAAATTAGAATTATTGCCATAATTATAGCCATAATTTTCCTAAGAGTTGATGTATCAGTACCTGAAAAAAATGCGAAAAATACTATCCCAATTATAGAAAGCCAAAAGACCTTTTTTGTCTCAAATATTTCATCCTTTAAAACCATTCTTTCAAATTTGCTTCTTTCCTCTCTTTTAAGGTTCAAAATATCTGTAAGAAAAACAATCGCAAATGGAATAAAAACTGCTAAAATGCCCAAAATAATATTTTGGAAAAGAGCTGGATCAAAAGATCTTAAGAAAGGCCCTAAAAAATCCTCCATTCCTTTTAGGTACCGTATCACATATAGACATATCTCTGATTTATCAATCATCATTTCTTAATAATCCCTTGCATCATACACTGCCAATTTCATGCTCCACAAGCACCCCTCTTCACTCCTCCCTCCTTTTGGGCTATCATTGCGGCATGCCGAAGAAGCCCCATCCGTATCAGGTGAAAGATAAATATTTCCTCTTGGCGAAGCAGAAGGGCTATCGAGCACGGAGTGCGTTCAAGCTGCTGGATATTCAAAAGAAATTTGGCCTCTTAAAGCCGGGTCAGATCATTGTGGATTTGGGGGCCGCTCCAGGAAGTTTTATGCAAGTGATTCGAGAGATCATTGGTGCTCAAGGGAAGGTTTTTGGCGTAGATTTACAGGAGATGGATGCCTTCCCCTACGAGAACATGCGAGCTGTGCAGGGAGATATCTTTGAAGTGGAGGCCTTAAAGTCCGCCTTAGAGGGCTTTGGCATTCGTAAAGCAGATGGCGTAACCAGCGATTTGGCTCCTAAAACCAGCGGGATTAAAGATCTAGATGCTGGGATTTCCGCTGAGCTCACGGAGCAGGCCTTTCATGTGGCGGAATCCTTGCTCAAACCAGGAGGATTTTTTGTGGGCAAGATTTTCGAGGGATCTGA
>CAZHKJ010000084.1:1125-3426 GCA_964533115.1 uncultured Candidatus Peribacteria bacterium
CTCCTTCCGAGAAGTCCGCGTGTTTAAGCCCGAAGCCTGCCGGGATCGCAGTTACGAGACCTATATTATTGGCCTTGGATTCCACCCTTAAATACTCCGTATTTTCATTTAGACCCTTCCTTTAATCCCCCGTCCCATGAACACTCGTATTGAAACCGATGCTTTAGGTCCTGTCGAAGTCCCTGCAAATAGTTATGGAGGCAGTTTTTTGGCTCGTGCTCGAGCTAATTTTCAAATTTCTGACTGGCGGGCTCCGGAGTCTTTCAAAGAAGCTCTTCTCCTGATCAAAATGTCTGCTGCAGAGGTGAATGGTGAGCTGGGTTACTTAAAGCCCGAGCAAGTCCAAGCTCTTTTAAAAGCGGGTGAGGATTTTGATGAAGAATATGATTTGGATGCTTATCAAGCGGGAGCGGGAACGCCTTACAACATGGCCATGAATGAAATCCTCGCCAACCGTGCCAATGAAATTTTAGGTGGGCAACTGGGTAAATATGAGTTTGTGCATCCCAACAATCATGTGAATGCCAGCCAATCTTCCAATGATGTGATTCCGACGGCCATTCGTTTAGCCGCCTTGATTGAGCTGAGTCCTTTTATGCAAAAATCCGGTGCTCTTTTAAAAAGTTTAGAAGACAAAGCCTTGGCCTTTGAAAAAGTGATTAAAATTGGACGCACTCATTTGCAAGATGCGGTGCCCGTGACTTTAGGGCAAGAATTTTGGGGTTATTCCAGCGCTCTCGATCATGCTCTCCAGCGTCTGGATTCAGCGGCTTTAGAGCTTGGGAATTTAGCGATTGGAGCGACTGCCACCGGAAGTGGCATCAACACTCATCCTGACTTTGCTGAAAAAATGCGCCTGCGTTTAGGAGAACATTTGGGCCTTCCTTTTGACGCGCACAACCCTTTTGAAGGGAATAATAGCATGGGCTGTTTTTTGGCTGTTTCTTCAGCTCTCCGTGGCATCAGCACTGAACTGCTCCGTATTTCTAATGACCTACGTCTGATGTCCAGTGGGCCATTCGGTGAAATTCTACTCCCCGAAGTGGAGCCCGGCTCCTCCATTATGCCCGGAAAGGTTAATCCTTCGGTTTTGGAATGTATGAATATGATTTGTGTGCAAGTGATGGGCATGGATCATGCGATCGCCCTTTCCGCTCAACAAGGCCAACTCGAACTCAACTGGCACACGCCGCTCATCATGATTGATTTGCTCCACTCCATTCAGATTTTAGGGAATGGCATGGAAATGCTTCGTCTGCACTGTATTGAAGGCATCACCGCCCATACGGAGGACATGAAACATCATTTGGAACACAGCACGGCTATGGCCACCGCCCTGGCCCCTTATATGGGCTACCATGCGGTTGCAGAATTGGTGGTTCAAGCTAAAAAAGAGCGTAAAGCGTTCACGGACTTGGTCCCCGAGGAGTACAAAAAATATTTAGAGCTGGACCAAATGACGCGTCCCAATAGAAGCTAAGAGCCTAAGTGAGATTTTGAGATTTAAGGCTCTACCGTGATTTGATTTTCGAAAATGCTCACAATGCCTTCTCCACTGGTCACCTCCAGCTTGATGGTGTAGGTGCCGGGGGTGGAATAGCTGTGTGTTTCGGGCTTGCGATCATAACTGATGGCTCCATCTCCAAAAGTCCATTCATAAGTGGAAATGGTCCCTTCTGAACAGGAAGGATCCACGCTCACAAACAAAGGAGCTCTGCCGGAATCCGTATTCACAGTGAAGCACGCGGTGAGGGCTACGGGACGAACCACAATTTGGACACTGCTGCTGTCTTTTGATCCGTCACTTCCCGTTACCGTTACGCTCGCATTAAAAGTCCCAATATTGGTGTAGCGATAGATCACGGAAGATCCTCCAATGTAGGCATCACTCCCATCTCCAAAATCATATTCGTAGGCCACAATACTGCCTTCTTTAAAACTGGATCCACTGGCATCGAACTGAACCGTGAGAGGCACTTCTCCGTTGCTTTGATTGATTTCTAAACGAGCGACAATCCCTTGCTCGGTCACCTCCACTTTTACCGTCGCTTCATCTTGGTTTCCTACCGAATCCGTTAGAATCAAGCGCGCCTCATAAGAACCGATTTCTTGATAGGTGTAAGTGCTTTTATCTCCTGTTTGATCGATGGTGCCATCGTTATCAAAATCCCACTCATATTCAATGATGTCGTCATCGGGATCTGTAGATCTGGAAGCGTCAAAACTGACTTTAAGGGGCACCGATCCACTGATTAAACCGTTGGAAAGCGCAGGTGTGGTTACGAAGCTTGCGTTTGGAGT
>CAZHKJ010000084.1:3436-4411 GCA_964533115.1 uncultured Candidatus Peribacteria bacterium
GGCTCCTTCTTCCACCACCGTTATTTCTTGAAGACTGGTATCGCTGTTCCCATCTTGATCATAAACCATCAAAGACACTTCATAAGTTCCCGCTTTTTCAAAGGTATGGGTGACGGAACGTGTTTTCACTTCATCAGAACCATCTCCGAAATCCCACGTGAACTTTGTGATTTTCCCATCACGTACCTGAGAAAGAGATCCATCAAATTCATATTCCTGCCCGACGTAGTAGCTTTCCCCCTCATCTAGATCACTTGAAATCACGGCTCGTAAGCCATTGATGCTGCCTGCTTCAATGATCATGGTGGCGGTGTTGAATTCCCCGCTGTTGTCCGTCACACGAACCGAAACCGCATAATCACCTTCTTGGGTAAAAGTGTATTCTATTTCTTCTCCTACTCCATCGTCGAAGCTGCCATCTCCGTCGAAATCCCACTCATAAGAAACAATGGACCCATCCGGATCGTAAGAACCGGTGGCATCAAATTCTACTTTCAAGGGCAGTTCTCCACCCTGAGGACTAGCGGTAAAATAAGCGGCCGTTTTTTCATTCGCAATGGAAACGGTGGTCTTGTATTCATCCTCAAACTGCTCACCGGAAATCAAATCCATGTAACGAACCGTGAGCACCACGGTATAGACTCCATCTCCTTCCGCTTTTTGAGTGTAGGTGTGAGACGTGACTTGGCCGTTGGAAGTAGTTCCATCTCCGAAATCCCAAGAGTAGGACAAAATTTTATAAGCGCCTTCATCCACAGGGATCTGAGAGGCGTCAAAAACAATGTCCACGGGAGAAGTGAGCCCCGTAATTTCTTCGGGAACGGTGAGAATGGGAGAGCGATATAAATCTCTAATGATCAAACGTGGTCCTAAAAACCAAATTCCAAGGAGCCAAGCTATGCCCAGCAAGAAAACGCCTATTCCTGAGAAAAGCGCGCGTCGATTGGCTTTCTTTTTCCTTTCGACTTCCTCTTT
>CAZHKJ010000085.1:0-4320 GCA_964533115.1 uncultured Candidatus Peribacteria bacterium
TTAAGTTTGGTTTGAAAGAAATCGGAAATAGCCTGACGTGTTCCAAAAGCCACACGATCCCCTTTGCAAGTGGGACAGATGTACGCGTAAGCAGTTCCTTGGCGAATCGGCTCATCGACGGGCTGTTTACATTCTCGGCAATAAAAAACAATAGGAGCTTCTTCGGTCATAAAAAAGGTTAAATATCCATACGGTTAGGTTCTCCACGGTTACTGGGCTCTGCATGAATGGTGGAAGAGCCACCGTAATGAACGCTATTCGAGCGTGCAGCTCCCCAAAAATTAGCAGGTCGATCTTCTTGTTGTTGGCCTAGATCTTGTTTCATACGATTCTGCATCAGTTTATAGCGAGTACGGGGGTCTAAACTCAATGGGTCAACAGAGTTGGCTCCATAAGGGGCACCAGTAGGATTTGAAGGCGATGTCACGGGACGAACGGGTTGAGAAAAACTGCTTTGAATAGGGACATCCACGGATTCACTTGCGGCTGCACGGGTCATAGGCTGCGCCACAGGATCACTAAAGACTTCTTCACTAACACTTTCTTCTTTGTTGCGAGCCAGCCAACCTGCAAAAATCATGATGCCTAAGCTAACAAAGGCTACCGTCATTCCAAAACGGGTCGATTTAGTGCTGATATTTGCGCCAAAATCAGGGTGATAAAAAACAGAGTTGGCCACGACCAAGAGGATCAAAGACTGAAGCCCCATAAAAAAACTCAAAAGGCCCGTTTTCTTGGCTTTAAAAAAATGGCGTCCCGTGAGGGGCAAAAATAAGCGAGAGAAGCTCACGGCTCCCAATCCCAAGACAATGAAGCCAATCAGAAAGAAAGGCCCCTGTATTCCCAAATAAGTCTCCCCAATTCCAAAACTATTTCGTTCATCATACCAAGGCATCACAGTACTGATCATCAGTCCTAAACTGCTCACCAAAACCAGTTGTTTCAGGAAAGGAAGTCGAAGAAAGCCTTGTTTTGTCCTTTGAATCAGAGACATAATGAGAGTAAAATCTTACTCAATCTATCAAAAAAAACCGCCCTATGGCAATCCAAAGCATCGGAATCGATATTCGTGAGGCAAACGATAAAGGAGCGGGCAAGGGACGTTACACCTTAGATCTGGTTCGAGCACTCATCCAAAATGCTCCCGAAACGCGCTTTACCCTTTATACAAAAACCCCCAACCCGCATTTTCCTACTACAGAACAGGTTAAACAGGTTTGTATTCCTGGCAAAAGTCTATTTTGGCATTGGAACCTACGTCAGAACCTCATTAAAGATCCGGTGAATTGGTTCTTAGCTCCAACGAGCTTTGTCCTCCCGGCGATCGCTCCCGCAAATCAGAAGACGGCCATCATTGTTCATGATCTTATTGCTTTTTTACACGCAAAAACTCATCCATGGTTTCCTACCTGGGTGGAGCATTTGACGCTTCCACGTGCTTTACGTAAGGCAAAACTCATTTGCACGGTATCGGAAAATACAAAAAAAGACCTTCACAAGCAGTTTCCTTTCAGCGCCCTCAAAAAGACCATTTTGACGCCCCCCGCTTTACCCAATGATATTGGCTACGTCACCACGCAAAAAATGGACCTGCCACCGCTCTTTTTGCTGGCCGTGGGGACCTTGCTCCCTCGTAAAAACATGGGGATTCTTTTTAAAGCCTTGGAAGAGCTGGAAGAAAAACATCCGGATCTTCAACTCTGTATTGCTGGCGCAAAAAGCACAGGAACAAAAGAATGGAGCTCCCAATTGCCTCAAAAACTTCAAAAAAAAGTCCATTTTCTAGGGCATGTGAACGGGGAGCAACTCTGCGAACTCTACTCTCGTGCGCGTGTTTTCTGCTTCCCTTCTCTCTACGAAGGATTTGGAATTCCCCCTCTTGAAGCCATGGCCTGCGGATGTCCGGTCATAGCGAGCAAGGCCTCTTCCGTCCCTGAAGTGATTGGGGAGGCGGGAGTATTGGTGGATCCCAACGATGCCAAGGAGTGGGCAGAAGCCATTGATCACATGCTTGATCTTCCGGTGGCCAAACGCTATCAAGAAAAAGGCATCGCACGAGTCAAAACATTCTCCTGGGAAAAAACCGCTCGTACTCTATTGGAGGCTTTGAATTGAATGCGATCTCACGCTAAGGAAGCTAAACAAGCAAGCTGTCAAAAGCATCGATCATTTTTTCTAAAGCGTAATGTTTCTTAACAAAGCGCTGTCCAGCTTGGCCTAAGCGAAGGCGCAATGCCCGATCTTTCATCAGCCGCTTGATGGCCTTATCGATTTCAGCACGTCGAGGTTCTACAATCCAGGCTTCACGTTCATGACTGAGGTCTTGGGAAATCCCACATGCGCTCGTCACCAAAACGGGAGTTGCAAAAGACATAGCTTCGGCGGCAGCCATCCCAAAAGGGTCCATTTCACGAGACGGCAGTACGAATAAGTCAGCGTGGCGATAGAGGTCCATCAGTTCCCCCCGAGGCAGGCTGGGGATGAAGCGGACACGGGTAGGGTCAGAGCATTTCTTGAGTTCATTCACAAGAGGACCTTCTCCCACTAAAATCAGCCGTATTTCAGGTTTAGAATGGACAGCATGGACAAGCATGTCCACCCCTTTGTCCATGGTCAAACGAGCCACGCAAAGCACCGAAAAGCCTTCCTTCAAAAAGGACTTTAAGTCTTCACGAAGCGGACTTGTTTTATCCAGCATCACCCCACATGAAATCGCCACGGGAGACTGTCCATCACGTAGCGACGGCTTCACCTGCTCAATCATCGCATGGGAAGTGACCACCACTTGAGCCCAACGAGACCAAAGCCGATAAAACCCTCGCCATGGATTCTGAGTTAACCATCGTCCAATTCGTGCATGCTCAATCCATATGATTTTAAGACCAAACAAACGAGCCCAAGGAGTCATGAGAAGTTTTTCACCAAAAGAAAGCATAAAAACCGTGTCTATTTTCCAACGTCGACGTGCTTGGCTCAGTAAGTAGCCCGCCCACAAAAAAAGAAGCGGACTGAGCAACGTAAACAAAAGGAGATGCCCTTTGCTGACGGGGGGCTTAGATAGCCAAGCTTTATGCGTTTCAAAGTGGGCATCCTTAAAAGCTTTAAGCAAAAGGGGGCAAGATCCTAAAAAGAAACTGGAAATACCCCGCTTATCCCACTGTTTCACCAGGGTTAAAGTGTGCAGCTCTTCTCCTCCCCATTGGCAGGAATAAGGAAAACGAGTGACAAGAACACGAGATTTCGCTAGAGTTTTCATAGATTCAATCTTGCATATGAAAGCAAAAATAAGCCAGAAGTTCCAGATCATTGGCCTCATCGGTCGAAATAAGATTAATGAAGACGCAGCCTTTCTTAAAAAATTAAAAGCCTATTTTGACAAGAGAAACTGTACCGTGCTGTGGGACACTTACTGTGGTGCAGTCCTTGGAAAAACGGGAGAGCACAGCCGTGCGAACATCCTTAAAAAAGCTCATCTAGTCCTCAGTTTAGGGGGAGATGGCACTCTTCTCAAGATTGTGCGAGAACTGCCCCTTCGACGAGATCTTTATATTTTAGGCATCAACCTTGGAACCTTAGGCTTTAATGTTGAAGTGCACGACACGAGCAAAGCCTTCGCTCTCCTGGACGAGGCCTTCAAAGGGAACTACCACATTGATGAACGGCTTATTTTGAGGGCCACCCTCTATCGCAAAGGGCAAAAAATCGCCACGCATTTGGCTTTAAACGAAGCCGTGATCAATCAGGGCAACTTTGCCCGTCTCATCTCTTTGTACGCGGAAATCAACCAAAGAAAAATGATTGAGTTCAAAGCGGATGGAGTGATTGTCGCTACGCCTACGGGATCCACCGGACACTCCCTGTCGGCAGGAGGTCCCATCATTCATCCGAGAATCGATGGCTTCGTGTTCACGCCGATTTGTCCCGCAGAACTCACGGTACGGCCCATTATTGTTCCTAGCAATCGTCAAATCACCGTGCGTGTAGACACCGATCGTCGTTATGCCGACAATAAAATCGGGCTCACCATTGATGGCCAGGTGATGCTTCCCGTGGAATACGGAGATGTGATCAAAATCCGTGCCTCCCACCGAAAACTACGCCTGCTTCGTGCGTCCATTAAAGCAAGCGGGGGAGGAAATTATTACCGTTTACTGCGAGAAAAGCTCGCTTGGGGTAAGAGGGCATAAAAGAGAGAGGCGCGTTTCTAACGGACTTGCAAAGAACGGCTATTTGTAGTAAAATACAGTGAATTAAAAACTAAAAAATATGAATAGAGTACCTCAGCCAGAAGGAAAGAATCATGGCCTCAGCTCTCCCCGC
>CAZHKJ010000086.1:0-4280 GCA_964533115.1 uncultured Candidatus Peribacteria bacterium
CCTATTTCGGAGACGGTAGATTTCAAGTCATGCATTGGGCGAATGAGATTGAAAATTTAGAGCTGATCGATTTTAAATACCATGAGAGCAACAGTTTTTATCTACTCGAGCAAATCAAAAAATATCTACTACTCGGAGATTTCCTTTTTGTAGTAGGGGATTTCGGAGGTGGTACAACAGACCTTAATACGGGAGACCGCATTTACTTTGAGGAAGGTGATCCAGCACCACAATATCTTATTTTAAATATTACAACGGGTGAGGGACAGTTCTTCATCTCTTTTGAGGATATCCCTCCTATCCAACAAGCTGTATTTCAATCCGAATTGGATAATAAATGCCTTGAAAACAGAACTTGTTATGAAAAAGAGGAGCCTAGCTACAACAACCCTTTTAATCCTTTTGATTGAGTTTAGGAGAGAGCTCCGTCAACTTGAGTTCTTGTTCCATTACTGATGCCATCTAAGGGGCTATCCCCATCTGTGCCATCCGTTGTGCAATTTTCTTCAATGTAGGCCATCGTGAGTAATAGCCGCAAATCCGTCATCTTTTGCAATTTTCCTTCATGGCTAAAAAGCATAGCTTTTTCAATCAAAGCTGACATTTGCCCCCACAGACGACTAAGTTCAGCATTATTTTTAGGGACAGGTAATAAGTTTACGCCTTGAATACCTCCACATTGATTGATGTATTCCTCTAGAGCAACTTTTGCTGTTCCACATTGTAGGAGAAAATCTTTAGCCGTCTTTTTGTCATCTATTTCCGGCCATGTTTGTATTTGGAATAATCTGAATTGATCCCTGTAAGCTTGGGCGGCTGCAGCCCTTACTCCTTTAGTAGAACGGGTCAGGATAGGAATATATCCATCATACAATAGCTGTGCTGTTGATAATTGTGAAGGATTTTCAAGAAGTTTTAGAATGATTTTTTTGGCATCGAAATCGGCATCCAAAACAAGCTGCAATATAGTTCTCAATTCCTCATCTAGAAATTGCTCTTTAATAAATGGGATGAGCTCGGTCTGACTTTCAGGTTTACGTAGCCATTCGGCCATTAATGCCGCTTGATGAGATGTTGACAATGGCGCAGAATTTTCAAAAAGTTTCCCCAAAGTTCCTTCGGCATTAAAATCAGCACCTAAAAAAACCATCAACTCAGCAGCCAACTCTTGCCTAAATTTTGTGTCAAGCAGTAAATCATCTACTCCTTTATTAGGTATTAAAGAAGGATCCTCCTTAGAGGTTTCGTGCAGACCTCTGGAATCTGCAATAGCCGCCTCAATCGCCGCTCTTAACTCTTGAAAATCTACCACTTCTGCACCTTCTGGGGGCCCTTTATGACTAGACATAGTTTGGACAGTTATATTAACCGCAATCTAAACTATTTTTGCTATTCTGTAAAGCCCAGCCGTGATGAGGCTTACAGGAAGATTTAAAATCTGAGGATATGGCACTATCAACCACCAGGAGGTGGCAGATGTCCTGGAATATCAAAGAATCCATTTATTAAATAATAATAGGTTTTTTGCTTGGGCTCATGAGCCTCAATGAGACTGAACCACATATTTTCTGACTCAATTTCAGAGTCACTAGACGTACTCAAATCGGAACGCAATAGTACTTCTCCCTTAGCAATAGTATGAAAACTCCCATTATAAATTCCCTGTGAGCAGTATACATCGAATACTTCACCTAAACATTTAATGGCATTGGAATCTAAGACTTGATATATAGAAAAATAACTCAGACCTTTAAATTCCCCATAGCGATACCAATCTTCTTCTTTTACGAAATCCATAAATGATAGGGGGTCCAAGTCGCTTTCAATGAAAATAGTGGCTTCAAAAAAATAATATGATGCGGATCCGGGATACTGACCAACAATGAAATCAGAGTCTGATATCACTGATCCTTCTGGCAAGGAGATATTTTCCAATCTTCCTTCATATATTGGCCCCCACAGGACAGGTACTGTGATATCTGGCGGTAGGAAGCGGAAAACAATGCCTACCATTACGCATAACACTACGGCCACAAAGCTCATTGCAAAGGTTTTAGTTTTCATCTTTAAATAGGCTTTTGTCGGATTCGATGACTTTTTTCATTTGATCTTCACGGAAAAGGTCTAGTTTCTCACTTAATTTTTCATCTTGAATGGACAAAATACGAGCGGCTAAAAGTCCTCCGTTGTAGGCATTATCAATCGCCACGGTGGCCACGGGCACTCCTTTGGGCATCTGCACAATAGACATCAAAGAATCCCAGCCCTGCAAGGAATGCTTGGCAAGCACAGGCACACCTACCACAGGAAGACTGGTGAGAGAAGCCACCATACCCGGCAAGTGGGCTGCCCCTCCCGCTCCGGCAACAATCACCTTTAAGCCACGTGCATGGGCTGTTTTTGCATAATCCACCATGCGCTCAGGCGTTCGATGAGCGGAAACAATATGAATTTCATACGGAATCTCAAAAAAATCCAAGGCCTCAGCGGCCCCAGCCATCACGGCAAGGTCGGACTGGCTTCCCATAATGATTCCAACGAGTGGATGAGGGTGATTTTTCATGCAATGACTTTGAGGGTATGCTCTACGTAATCTGCTTTTGCTTGGAGTCTTTCCCAATCCTCACCAATGAGGGTGACGTGACCCATTTTTCGGAAAGGCTTCGTTTCCATTTTACCATAAATATGAACAAAAATCCCGCTGCTTTTTAGAACTTCTTCCAGCCCTTCGTAAATAGGCTTTCCTGAATATCCTTCTTCTCCATATAAATTCACCATCATGGAAAGTTGCAAGGCTTCACTGCTGCCCAAGGGAAGCCCCAAAACCGCTCTCAAGCATTGTTCGTACTGAGAAGTCATATTGGCCTCAATGGTGTGATGTCCACTGTTGTGCACTCGAGGAGCAATTTCGTTGATGAGTAGAGTCCCGTCCTTAAGCATAAACATTTCTATGGCCATGACCCCCACATAGTCCAAAGCTTGGATGATGTCCACAGCCATTTGTTTTGCTTTTTCAGCCGTCTTCTCGGGAATTTGAGCGGGAGCTTTCAGCGTTCTTAAAATATTCCTCCGCTCATCAAAGCCCATTTCAATCACAGGATAGACCTGGATTTCCCCTGTTTGGCCACGAGCCAAAACGACGGAAATTTCTTTTTCAAAAAGCACGCGTTCCTCCACTAAGCTAGGTCCATCAAAGGCGGAAGCAAAATCTTCCGGACTGTAAATAGCTTTTACTCCTTGTCCATCATAACCCAAAGTGGTTTTTTTTTGGATGAAAGGCGGCTTAAGGGGAAGGGCCTCCAAGTCTTTTCTCCCATCGACTAGATAAAAAGGAGCGGTGGGCAGACCGAGTTCAATCCATTTTTTTTTCTGAAGGCCTTTGTCTTGGATCATCCGGAGGACTTGGGGCTTGGGGTAGACGGGAATGCCCTCTTTCTCCAAAGTTTCCAGTGCATCGGCGTTCACATGTTCAAACTCCAATAAGATGAGATCCACTTTTCGTCCAAACGCGAGCACCTCTTCATAGTTCATGCTGTCTCCTTCAAACTGTTCTTGGCAAAAAGAACCGGCCGGACTTTCTTTTTGGTCCAAAACCACCGGAATCAGATCCAGAGGAATCATGGCTTGGATGAGCATGCGAGCCAACTGCCCCCCCTTTATAAGCCCAATTCTTCTCGCTTGATGGCTGTTCCTCATGAATAGTGGCTAGAGGCTTCACTCTATAAAAAAGGTTTTGCCATGTCAAACATATGCTTTAAACTAAGCGTATGCTTAATAATTTGGATCCCGTCGTCCTATTCTTTCTTCTTGGAGTGATTGCCGGCCTTGCCCGTTCCGGCCTCAAAATCCCTGCGGATTTTTTCAATACGGTCAGTATTTATCTCCTTTTAGCGATTGGCGTGAAGGGAGGAATTGAAATCGCTCATGTGGGCTTAAGTGAATTGGCCCGACCCGCTGTCGTGGTTTTTGGCTTGGGTATTCTGATCACTTTTCTTGCTTTTTTTGTGGTGAGAAAAATAGGCAGGTGGGATTTGCCCAATGCCATTGCTCTGGCCATGCACTATGGATCTGTTTCTGCGGTTACTTTTGCGGTGGCGGTGAGCTATTTAGAGGGTTTAGAGATTCCATTTGAGGAATACAGTGTGGCCCTGCTGGTGCTTATGGAAATCCCCGCTATTGCGGTAGCCGCTTTTTTAACAGAAGTATTGCTGCGAAAAGATAAAGCGGATGTGCCCATTAAAAAGCTCTTGAATGAAATCTTTTTGGGGAAAAGTATCCTT
>CAZHKJ010000087.1:0-1289 GCA_964533115.1 uncultured Candidatus Peribacteria bacterium
AAAGATAGCCTTCATAGGAAGCTCCCCACCAAGACACAAAGGGTTTTTCGAGCCCGGGGATAAAAGCGAGGATGAGCGCCGTGAGCAATAATCCAAAAACGGCCGGGTTAATCACCGGTGAATTTTTATACTCGATGAAGAATTTTTGTGTGATCGCTATAAAGGTGGCTAGGAGAGGGTAGATTAAATCGGTCAGCCCGGCACCATAGTGCAACAATAGAAAAATGATGAGGCTTGTGATGACCGTGTCCCCCATGTTTTTTCGCTTATTCGTGGTCCAGGTGTAAAAAGCATAAAGCAGTAGCCCCCAAGCTAAAGTGGCGAGCAGATGCAAAACGGTAGCACTCGAAAAATTGGCTACCAGAGCACCGCCGGCAAAAAGCCCCATGAAAAGCGTACAACGTTTTATAGGATCGAGCTTGAAAGGCATGGTTTTGTAGGATAGAGTCTTTGTATCCATTTTAACTTTTTTTATGGAAAAAACCATCCACTTTGCCCTCTTTTTATTTCTGGTCACCGGTATTTTGTTTACTGGCTGCACCCCACAAACCCCTGATACTGCGGAGTTAGATGGATCCTTGGAGGAGAGCTTGGTCGTGGATGAGGAAAGCAGCGATGAAGAAGGGATGAGTGATGCGGATGAAAGTGTTTATAAAGATGGCACCTACACCCAAAGTGCGGAATACGTCGTACCTGATGGGAAGTCTGCGCTCGCTGTGACTTTGGTTTTGAAGGATGGCGTGGTTGAAAGTGTAGCTATTGAAAATCAAGCAAAAGACGACGTGAGCATCGGCTTTGTTCAACTCTTCAGTGAAGGTATTTCCTCCGTTGTTGTAGGCAAATCTATTGATGAAATAGACAACGTGGGTGCTGTGAATGGCTCCTCATTGACTCCGGTCGGATTCAATACGGCGGTTCAGGCCATCATGGAAGAGGCTAGCGCTTAAATGGCATGAGCCTTCCTTTAAAACGTTTTGTTTTTGAAGAGCGGCATCTGGGCACGCCGATTGTGCTTCAATTGGTTTGTACCGAAGCCGTTCCAGCTGAAATTTTGGCGCGCGAAGCCTTTGAGGAATGCCGTCGCGTTGAGCAGCGTTACTCTCGTTTTTTAGAAGATAATGCTTTGGCTCAGCTGAATCGTCGTGTGGGCAAGTGGACCGAGGTGGATGAAGAATTCTTTTCTCTTCTTCAATTGGGTTCTCGTCTCCAGAAGAGCAGCCAGGGTGCCTTTAATCTTTCCGTTAAATCCATTCTGGAAGACTGGGGTTACGACAAAGACTATGGTTTTA
>CAZHKJ010000087.1:1389-4194 GCA_964533115.1 uncultured Candidatus Peribacteria bacterium
ATGGGAATTGGGGAACTCCTGATCAACAAGGAAAGCTCAGGGCCACGTGGACTTGCTCTTGCTTCCAGCAGCCCCAGTCGGCGCCATTGGGGGGAAGGCTTGGAGAGACGTCATCATTTGGTGGATCCTCGCACGCGAAAGCCGGCGGACCAAATGTTAGCTGTTTACACTCAAGCGGCTGAGGCCCTTTTGGCAGACGCTTACTCTACCGCTCTTTTTGTGCTGGGCTTTGAAGAAGCTCGCCGGCTGCTTCCTCGATTGCCTGTGCAGGCCATGCTCATCAGCCCTAAAGGAGAAATTTGGCGAAGTGAGGGCTTTAAAGGAAGCTTGTATGGGACTTAACGGCAAAAAGGGTGGCGATCATTTAGCCATGATGCTCAACTGGGTGGGTAGCGTTTCGATGTTGATGGTTTTCGCTTTTAAAACTTCCCCATCCACCTGAAAGCGGAATTCTTTATGAGCTTTAATGGAGATGGTTTTCCCTGTATGGTGGATTAATTTGCCTTTGGACGTGAGGATGAGGACATTCAGCACTCCGTCATGAGGCTTAATGGGGAGGAAGGGCAAAGGGAAAAGATTGAAAACCATAATCGATTTTGCGACGACTTCCATTCTTTTTCCATCCACACTCAGCCGATAGGGTTGGCTTCGATAGAAGAGCGCGGTTTTTATAAAGATCCACGCGTACGCAAAGAGTCCCATTTTGCGCTTGAGATCCCTTGGAGTTTCTTGCACGAGAAAAGCATCATAACCTCGCCCAACGGCAATAACCCCGTAGTATTTTCGGTTCACTTGCATCACATCTAAAATTCGTGGCTTCCCCTCCAGGCCAAGGTGAAGAGCTCTTTTCACTTGGAACAAAGGCAGACCCAAGCTCATCGCCACAAGGTTCGCGCTACCCTGCGGCAAAATAACGAGAGGCGTTTTTACCTTCATCGCCATCATGGCTCCCACCGCTTCCGCTACGGTCCCATCTCCTCCGCTCACAATGATTCGATCGAATTCTCCTCTTTCGATTTGATTTTTGAACAGCTCAAGTAAATCTTGCTTGGGTTTTGTTTCATACCAAATCCAATCGTAGTTTTTTTCGGTCAGAGTCTTTTGAATCAAAATGGGAATGTTCCTCCATTTTTTATGCCCTGAAACAGGATTGAAGATGACGAGAGCTCTTTTCATTGTGTGCCAGCAGTATAGCACGCCAAAATGGCGGGACATGATTTAAGATGCTTCGAGCTACTTTTTTAAAAGTTTTTATGGTAAAATTAACGGATAAAATCTAGGCATATTCATGGAAAGACACTTAGGCCCAAATTTGGAAACTATGGGAACGAAAAAACCACTTCGAGTGGTTATCCCCGTTTTCCTTGAACTGGACACAGGTAACCTGCTGCGTTTACTGCAATCTTTTGACAGACAAACCGTGAGTAGCTACGGCTTAGTCTTCGTGGTCAATAATCGAGCTGAATCTGCTACAAACAACGATTTGATCTACACAGAGAACAAGCGGACTGTCGATGCTCTTCATGGAACTTCGTCTCAGACCAATGGCTACGACGGCCTTGTTTCCGATTTAGCCAATGCGCTTCGAGCTAAAGGAGTGCAAATCACTATCATCGATAAAACAGCGGGTATAGAAAAAAACATGGGCTTGATCAGAAATCTTGGGCTTGATGAAGCAACAAGGAGTTTAGAAGCAGAGGGTTTAACCCAAACGGATGGAATTATTGCAAACCTAGATGCCGACACGGTTGTAGGCGCAACCTATGTAGAGAAAATATTGTCAGAATTCGCGAACCCCGAAGTGGAGACCGTTTTTGCACAAATGGACTATATTTGCCCTGTGGGGAGCATTGATTTATTCAGATCCACCTATTTCTATCAGTGGAAGCGAGCAGCAGATTATCTTCGGAAAGCCTGTTTTGAGTACGGACGCATACGCGCTGGTAGTCCTCAAATCATTGCACGATCTTCTGCCTATAAAAAGGTAGGTGGGTTTTCATTCCAGGAATATATGGAGGATTTTGATCTATCACGTAATTTGGGTAAGTCAACGCGCTATACTTGGGGGAAAATATGGGTTCATACCTCTGATCGCTATAGACCAGAATCCTATGAAGGCAATATAAGGCGATTCTATATGCTTGAGGACATACAAACGGGATCGACTCGCGCAAAAACAGATGGAACAATTTCAACGAGATCGCTTAACGCAAGCTTCCGTGCCTTTTTGATCAAGAAAAGAATCCTTCTTGAAAGAGCTTCCTTCGGTAGAATTCTCTCCGAAAACAAAATCGAGCTTAGCTCAATGGCACCCTCTGATATCTTTCAACAGCTTTCAACAATTGACCAATGCGTTCTCGATACTAAAACCCTCCCGCCAAATGACATCGTAGAGAATATGGTGGAGTCTTTACATGGGAATTTACCCCCCGAAGAAATTGCCTATTTTCATAGAGCTGTGGCTATTTCTTGCACAGCTTACAAAGCTAGGTCATCGGTCTACCGATCCTTTTTGATAGGTGCGGTCAAAACCGTATTTGAGAGTGGACAGGTGGATGATGAGGCCATGAGTCTTTTTTTTCAAGATAACTCGTGGCTCAGTGATCTCTTAACTGCTTTAGCTCAACGATTTTCATCGCCCGAAGAAGCACTGCAAGACCTTGAAAAAGAATTTCCCGATTGGTTTCTTCCATTTGAAGAGACTCCTTTTCTCTTTGCAACGGCAAAACTCATGGGTTTAGTTAGTTTTATTAGGGACGTTCAATCGCATCCTCAGGAATGCCCCCTTGCAGCAGAAATCTTCAA
>CAZHKJ010000088.1:0-4174 GCA_964533115.1 uncultured Candidatus Peribacteria bacterium
CATTCACAATCAGCGTCCATGCTCCACAAGGCACCGTTATGGTGTTTAGAGTGATTTTGGGCTCAGATGCTGAACCTTGGAAATAAAGAATGCCACTGTTAGGGTTGTTTGCGTTTCTTAGATCGGGGATCAGCTGACTGGATAGGTCTCCGCTGTAGCTATTGTAGGCTTGAACGGTGCTCACATTTCGAGTGGCTTGGCTCAGGTGATCATTGGTAGTGGTGCTGATGGTGCTTTTTTTCCATATGTCGTTTACGGCACTGACGATTTCACAAACGTAGGAACTGATGTTGCCAATCAAGTTGTCGCTGCTTTCGTTATCACAGGCCGAAATATCGTCGTCGGAGAGGCTAGTGCTGCTCGACGTTTCCCTCGAGTCATCCTCATCGTCATCCTCATTGCTGTCTAAAATCACCAGTCCATCGGAGTTGCTGTAGGAACTGTAATTTCGGTCGTCATCAATGTACGCACAAGAGATGTCGGAGCCGGTATTGAGGTTTCCTTCCAAGTAAATGTCTCCTCCGTTGATGGTGAGCAAGTAAGAACAAATCACCACAAGAGTGGCCGAATCGCTGGCACTTTCGCTGCCGGAAGTCACGGTAGCCGTGTTCTTGAAGAGTTCAGTGAGACAGTCTCCTCCTTGATCTCCATCACATAAATCTTGAATTCCAGAGTCGATGATCCCAATGTAACGAATACGGATGCTGGCGTCTTCTACGCTTCCTGCATTTTCAATCACTACTTTTCCGTCGTCCTCTGGGGTGTAGTTGGGATCGTAACAAACGGTTCTGCTTTCCAGCGTTTCTTCGCCATCTTCATTCGTGGAGTATACACAGGCATCAATCCACTCGGATTCTGAACCGTCCTCATATTTAAGGTAAGGGACAAAGCTCATGAAATCGGATGCATTTCGACTGTTCAGTTGGTTGGCAATGTTTTCAGAATCTTCTTCGAAGCTCTCTCCCAAGCCAAAGGAACGAATGCTTTCGTAATTATATTCCGTGAGTTGGCTGTGATTCGTGAGTTGATAAACCGATCCTCCTGAATCTTCTCCATTTTCACCTAGAGTTCCTTCGATTTCATCTCCCCACATCTCATCGGTAAAGGTGATGGCTTCTTCTCCACCGCTGGGGCTGTATTCTAGGGTGTAGAACACACGATCTTCATCATGAGAGAAGAAGATGTCTTCATCTGAATTGTAGGCTTTTTCGGATAAAAAGTTGAAGGTGTAAATGTATTTGTTGAGTTCCCCAATGGGGCTTTGTTCGGGGCTGTCGTCCCAACACACCTCGTTTCTTCCATCCTCACTGTCGGGATAAATCACTTCGAGATCGCCTTGGCAGACGTTTCCTTCAATCACCACATCATAACATTCTCTTCGATTTTCTCCTTCAATTTCCAACACGTCATCTTCACAAGCAATAGGGTCACTTCGATCTTTGTCTGAAGAGTCGTAGTAACAAATTTCATCTCCGTCGCTCACGACCTCAATGTCGTCGTCTTCCACACAAACTTCCATGCTGTATTCTTCACAGATTTGGCTGTCATCGGGATTGTTGACGTCCACTACGTCCTCACAGGTGTATTCCTCCGGAGGTTCGGGCGGTTCAGGAGTCTCATCAATAGGGGGTAAAGTCACGGTGTCTTCACAGGCATTTTCGCTGATGACTTCCAAGTCCAGGGTGTAGTCTTCATCGTAGTTTTCCCAACAGAGAGTGCCGGTGTAATTGGTGGATCCACTCAGTCCGACGGTGGCGGGGTTTCCAATGTAAGAGCCACCTCTATTGACGTTCAATTCGATGAGGCCACTGGTGAAGCTGTCTCTATCGTCATCGGTGTAGCCTGTTGCTTGAAGGGTTCCGCGGAATCCTGCTTCGGTCTCAATGGAAAAGTCAAAACAGACGGTATCGTTATCGTAAAGTGTTTCGAGGTCGTCTTCATCGGAAAGATCGATATTGATTTTTGCACCGCTACTGCCGGTGACGTAAGGGTCATCCAGTTCTAAATCGGTACAAATAGGCGCTTCTACAGGGGGTTCTTCGCTCGTAAGCGTGTCGGTACATATGGGATAGGTGAAGCTTCTACAGCTGATGCTGTCTCCCGGTTCTCCCGTGTAGAAAACGGTGCTAAGATTGGTGTTCAATATTCCTCTTCCTGTGGCTCCCGTGCCGTCTCTAAAGAGGCCTTCGGCGTTGGAACTGGTACAAAGATAAGGAGGAGGTGTTTGATTCCCGTCCGTCATTACCGATTCCCATGAAATTTCTACGTTCCCGGCTTCCATGATTTCTACGCTGAGAGGCTCTTCTGTAGTGAATTCGAGGTAGTCACAAGTGGGAAGAGTGACTTCGGGAACGAGGGTGTAAAAGAATTCATCGTTACACACTCCCGCCACGTCATCCGATTCGCCGTCTTTGTTCTGATCGTTTAAAGAAACCGATACGTTGGAAGAATTGGAGCTGGTGTAAGTAGTGATGCTGCTATCCGTGGTGGTGTAAGGGCTGGTGTTGCCGTCAAAAGTCGCTGTAACGTCGCTGGACTCGTAAACGATGTTAAAAGGCCAAGGCTCTCCCGTTGAACTCGTGGTTTCAACAGTGATATTGCTGCTGAATTCGGTTCCGCTGATGCTACCTAAATAGTTGCTGTCAAAAGGTCCGGTAGGATCCGTGATATTTAAATCACTACAGTAGGGGAGTTCCACCTCCGCATAACAAGTGTCTTCGTAAGAATTCCCTTCGTAGTCGCTTACATAAACGTAGAGGCTGTCGCCCGGTTCTGTTTTTGAGAATTTGACGCTCGCGTCACTGGTGCTTGGGTTTTTACTTTTTAGGAACTCGTTGAAGCCGTATCGAATTTGTCCATCCGCATCTGCTGCATCCTTGGCACTGCCAAACTTGTTGATGGAGTAGGTGAATTTAGAATCTTTTGTGATGTCGCTGCCGTCGCTTCCTGTAGCGGTCACGGTGAAGTTCACATCGCTAAACACGTCATTGATCGAAAGATCTCCTGTTGTTGGGCTTATGGAGAGGGATTCACAGGTGATGCCTTCGGTGGGTGGACAAGGGGGGAAGCGACTGAAAACGGTTCCGTTGATTCCGTACCAATAAATGTAATCTCCGTCCGGATCCAGTTGACTGGAGTAGGGTTCTACTTCTTCGGTGTAAATATTTTCCCAGTTGCTGAGTACGGAATGGTCCTCGTCGGGATCAATATAATAAAATTCCATTTTCGTCCAACTGGTGGTGGTGGCGGTTTGATCAGAATTATAGTCTTTTAATGAGAAAGACACCGCTTCCGTGTGTCGAGTGCCGCTGGCTAACCAAGGTTTTAGCTTAATATCAGCAGGGTTGGAGGTTCCATATTCCCAATATAAACCTTTTGGACTTCCGCTGATCCAGTCCAGTTCTTGATATTTTACCGATACGCCGCTCCATTGTCCTCCTGATATGGAGTAAACGACTTTTCCTAGATCCGTTTCTTTATCGAATCCACAGTTTCTGTAGGTGTTGCTCCCATCTGTACAAAGGAGGGCATTGGTATTTACTGATTCGAGAAAGTCTTCTTCAAATACAATGGCAAAACCATGCATCACGCCCCCAAATTCTTGTGAGGCAGTGTCTGTTGAATTGTTGTAATGCGTGTGTTCATGGCTGGCTCCTTCACAGTAACGAACTCCTTCATCGTAATCTCCACTATCGATGGGGCTGACCACTCTTTTATCTTCGTTCCCGAGAAGGCTTGTTCCGGGGACGCTTAAATCGATGGCGTTGGCGAGGGATACCGAACTGCTCAATGCTAGGAATAGTCCGAGCTTAATTAAAGATATTTTATTCATTGGGCTGTTTAAAGGGAGAATATTGAGAAGTGTTTTCGATGTTTGTTGAGGATCCTTCGGTATTTTGGTTTTGTATCGTTTCTTCTTCGGTTTTTTTACAGGCCGTGCTTAGGAGCAAAGTGGCCATCATTGTGTATATTAAAATGTTTTTCATATTTTGTAAATGTTATTAACCTGGGAAGTTTGAACTGGAATTGGTGTTTTCTACTTGATCTCCTTCGCTTGTTTCGTTTTCGTGAGAAACAATACCTCCTTCTCGTGGATTTCCAGGATTTTCCTCCGGTGGCACTTCCTCTGGTGGCAATTCTTTTTCTCGAATCGATACGCTGCCTGCGACTCCCG
>CAZHKJ010000089.1:0-4100 GCA_964533115.1 uncultured Candidatus Peribacteria bacterium
AATCGATTCCTCCCGTAAGCATACCGATGGGCGGCATAATAATATCTGTAACGAGAGAGCTCACTATTTTCCCAAAAGCCGTCCCGATCACGACTCCCACCGCCATGTCTATTACATTGCCCTGAACCGCAAACTTTTTAAATTCTTGAAAGACTTTCATCATTTAAAGGGTTAAAGCTTTAATGTCTGAAGCTGCGAATTCCACTGAGGACCATCGTCATCCCCAATTCATCCGCCTTAGCAATCACTTCGGCATCACGAATGGAACCTCCCGGTTGAATAATGGCGTGGACTCCAGCCGATTGACTTTCCTCGACGGCATCAGGAAAAGGGAAGAAGGCATCTGAAGCCATTACAGACCCCAAAATACGATCCCCTCCCTTGCGTTTTGCAATGAGTACACTGTCTACACGAGACATTTGTCCCGCTCCAATCCCGGTTGCACTACAGCCTCCTTTCCCATTTTGTTTGGCGAAAACCACCGCATTCGACTTCACATGTTTCACCAAAACTCGCGCAAAGAGCATTTCTTCGATTTCTTTTTCCGTAGGCTGAGCCTTTGTTGCTACTTTTAAATCTTTTTCGGTCACAATGTATTCATCTGAAGTCTGAACCAAAAGCCCTCCCGAAACCGAACGAATATGACGTTGATTGGGATTTTTACGCAGTTCACCGGTTTCGAGTAAACGCAAATTGGTTTTCTCGCTAAAAATGGCGAGCGCTCCTTCTTCAAAGGAGGGGGCAATCACTATTTCAACGAAGAGTTTTTTATCTCGAATGTACTCGGCAATCGCCGTGGTGCAGGGTCGATTCAGAGCGATCACACAACCAAAAGCAGCCATAGGATCCACAGAGTGTGCTTCAATAAAAGCATCCGTTATATTTTCCGCCGTGGCGGCTCCACAAGGATTGGTATGCTTGATCACGGCAGCGGCTGCTTTTTCCAAATCCTTTACCAACTCTAGAGCCGCATCTGCATCTACAATATTATTGTAAGACAGTTCCTTACCTTGCAAAACTTTTGCGTTGGTCACGTTGGGGAAGCTATCTGAGGGGTCACGGAAAAAAGCCGCTTTTTGATGAGGATTCTCTCCATAACGAAGCTTCATCACTTTTTCATAGTGCAAATCCAACAACTCTACTGGTTCTCCTTTATAACGGAGGTAATCGGCAATGGCTAAATCGTAACGGCTTGTTTTTTCAAAAACATTGAGGGCTAAACGTCGACGTGTCTCAAAAGAAAGGCCCCCGTCTTTTTCCAATTCCTTAATAATGAGGGGATAATCTTTTACATCGGATACCGAGGCCACCCACTTGAAATTTTTAGCGGCGCTCCGAAGCATCGAAGGACCTCCTATGTCAATTTGTTCAATGGCTTCGGACTCGCTTACTCCCTCCTTGGCTATGGTTTCTTCAAAAGGGTAGAGATTGATCACCACCATATCGATGGGCAAAATGCCATGTTCTTTGGCAATAGCCTCGTCTTCCCCTCGTCTCATTAAAAGCCCCCCATGGACCTTGGGATGCAAGGTTTTAACCCGCCCACCCATCATCTCGGGGAACTCGGTGAGCTCTGAAACGTCTTTTACTGGAATTCCCGCCTCTTTGAGGGCCTGAGCTGTTCCCCCTGTGGAAATCAACTCTGCGCCATGCTTTACAAGAGCTTGCGCCAAAGGAATAAGATCTGTTTTATCGGAAACACTGAGCAATGCTCGCTGAATCGCACGAATTTCATTAGAACTAGAATCCATGAGTTTCAAATTAAAGGAGTCAAACCTGGAAGAGCTTAACGATCATTTCATGGTAAATCAAGCCCTCCCTTGCTCCAGGGATTGCATCGCAAAATCCGCCATGACCCTTTTAAAACTCCCTTGATGAGGCCATATTTTTGCAGTGAAAGCCGTGTGTACATCGAGCAAGAGGGCGTGTACCGACAGAAGCCTCCGGGGAATAAATGTCGAAGAAAAGAATGATCGGGAGACAGTACTTTTTGGTAGATCGCTACGAAGAGATCTGCAAGGCGGGCGGGCCAATAAATAGGATTCCACTTGGAGCGATGCTGAATCACCATACTCCCATAAAACTAGGATTTATTTTTGTCCCTTGATAACTGATTTCAAAATGCAAATGGATCCCCGTGGCTCCATATACACGTCCTGTGTTCCCCATTTTTCCAATCACTTCACCTTGGCTGACGACGTCACCGACTTGCACATAATACTCCTCCAAATGGGCATAATGCGTCATGTACCCATTGCCATGATCAATCCATATATGATTTCCATAGCCTCCATTCCAACCTGTTTGAGCGGTAGTAATGGTGCCCCCCATAGTGGCTAAAATGTCAGGCTTGCTCCTGACGGCAACATCATACGCCGGATGTCCACTCTTGTAGCCTTGAGTGATGATTCCTATGGTGGGACGAATCCAGCCTAAATCATTGGCCGGAATCGTGTATTGATCGACTGCAGGACCTGAAGCGTTGTACCCTCCTGATGATGAAATATACGTGTTAGTGCTTGTTCCCGAATTGGCGGCTGCAATATAAACAACCTCCGGCTGTCCACCTACCACAAAGAGTTGATCTCCCGCTTCGAGATCTGCATCTTCTTCAATTTCGTTAAATGATTTTGTTTCCTCTAAATTTCCTTTGTATTTATCCATTAGTGCCACCAGGCTGCTTCCGGATGGGATCGTGATGTAGACTCCATCTCTTGGAGGTATTTTCAAAACCTGCCCGATTTTCAGATAATCTCCGCTTCCTATCCCTGAGTTTGCATATTTGATGGAATTGGTGGTGATTCCATAACGATACGCAATCACCGATAAGGTTTCTCCTTCCTGAACTTCATGCTCCACCAGCTCCGTTCTGTTTTTATCAAAAGTCGCTTCCCCCTCTAAAGGCATGCTCTTTATGATGTATCCGGAATCGTCTGTCATGGTGATTTCGGTTGCTCCCAGCTCCAAATATTCGTTTCCTACCCCGTCCCCTCCTCCAAAAGCCGCATTCGAAACATTGATGGACGTCAAAACCATCAGGGCCAAACTCCAGGTCGCTAACTTTGTGTACAGTCGCTTGGGAGCGGGCCACTGATCCAGCGGGTGCATGAACTCTGACCACTTGGGACCAGAAGGCATGACCCTATTCCATATCCATTTCAACAATCTCTTAGTGTAGAACCAAATGCGTCCGAGCCAGGTATGATAGGCACCTTCGAAGAGCTTATGATGACGCTCCTTGCGGGCCTCTAAGTTCACTTTACTCATCCCAAGCAGGGTAACTCAGATGATGAATCTTGGTCAAGGGGTGAACTGGATTTGTGCAGGAATATATGGTATAATTACAAGATTTTTAAAAATAAAAATGAGCGGACCCTCTCCTTCCGATGCCGACTGGAAACGCCTACAAGGAATCATGGACCACTTGGATCTGAGCAAGCTGGATAAAAAAAAGCGCGCTCGTTTAAATTCTCTATTCAAAAATGCCGCTTATACTTTGGCCCATGGTAAACAGCTTGACCGTGATCATTTAGAGGCTAAAGATCGTATGTCGGAGATCGAACTTGAGCAGCTTATTGACTCTTTGTAATTAGATATGAATGAATCAAGACCTTCTGCCCCTGTAGAATCGCCCGCATTGAGGGAAGCTCGTTCTTTAAAAGAAGGCTCAGACTCTCCTGAAGAACTGCGGTCTAATTGGGAAAAAATGAAGCCCGCCATTACGGCTGCTTTAAAAGCCGGTGGAGAACAAGAAAAAGCGGCTATGCAGCTCATCAAAGAAATACTTGCCGAGCTTGAAGACTCCCCGTCCAGCCCACTTAAAACAGAGCTTGAAACTTTGGTCAAAACGGAAGTGGCCGCTTTTTGCTCTCAGTTAAAAAGCATGAGCCCTGCCGATCAAAAAAACTACCTTCTGAACAATCTTGAAGGAGTGGAGGCATTGAATGAAAAACAAGAAAATTGCATGTCTACTTTAACGATCACCAGTGAGTACCTTCAAAGCCTTTTGCACTATGCGCTCAAGAATGGTGGAGCGGAAACTCATACGGTTCGATACTTAAAAACGGCCTTGGATAGCTTTCAAAAAGCTTACAAAGCCA
>CAZHKJ010000090.1:0-2796 GCA_964533115.1 uncultured Candidatus Peribacteria bacterium
AATACCTCTTACACCAGAATCCTTCAACGTTATTGTCAAAGAACTCCAATCTCTAGGTCTCAATGTAGATCTGCTCCAAATCACTGAAGATGAAAATGTAGACATGGAAGCGGAATATGTAGAGCCTGAAGAAGAAATTCTTCCCGAAGCTCCCCTCTCCGAAATCAAAGAAGGGGAAGAGGAAGAAAGCATCGAAGATCTTCTGGAAGGTGATGATATAGACGTGGAAGATTCCGATCTACTCGCTGAAGAAAGCGAAGATCCAGAATTTGACGCAGACAAGGAAGAAGAGGAAGAAGTCTAACCCTAACTACGTTTCTTTTTAAGCTCATGCAAACGGCTCTTTGGTTCACCACTTTCGGTTTATCTCTCGTGGTACTCACCCACTTCGCAAAACTCTTCGTTAAATCAGCAGAAGAGTTTGCGAAGGCAATGAGTTGGTCTTCCTTTTTCGTAGGTTTAACGATTCTAGCATTGGGTAACACCTTGCCCGAGTTGGGAACCTCCATCTGGGCAACAGTGACCAACAAAAGTTCCATAGTGGCCGCCACCGTAGTGGGAGCAAACATCACCAATGGCCTACTCATTTTAGGGGCAAGTGCAATCGCAGCAAAAACACTCCCTATGGGGAGCGATGGCATTCGCCAACAAATGGGTCTCTTTTTGATCTCCTCCATTCTACTCGCGGTCACTCTCTACGATGGACAATTTGTTTGGACCGAAGGCCTGCTCATGCTCACCGGATTCTTGGCTTACAGCCTTTTCTCTTATGAAGAGCACAAAGCAGGACGTCTGGAAGCCTTCAAAAACTGGGTTCTAGGCCGCGAACTCACGGGGAGAATGGTGTTTTTATTGCTAGCCACTGCGCTCGTGACTACCGCTGCCTCTTACTTGAGCATCTATGCTTTAGAGCAAGTTGCTTCCAGAGCAAATATTCTACCTAGCCTCATAGGAGCAAGCGTTCTAGCCCTGGGCACTTCCCTGCCAGAGCTCACCACCGCATGGATAGCGATTAAACAAAAGAACAGCGAAATGGCGGTAGGCACCCTCATCGGGTCTAGCGTCCTCAATGCCACCGTAGTCATGGCCGTTCCTTCTTTTTTCCGTCCACTCAATGTCAGCTCCGATCTTCTCATCATAGGCCTGCCTTTCTTGCTCATTTCAACTGCTTTACTGCTATTTGCAGTGTCTCAACGAAAGCTGCACGCCTATGAAGGAATCCTCTTTCTCGTCCTGTACATTCTTTTTATCCAACAACTTTTTAGCTCCTTTTAATCCCCATCTGCTTTATGATGACAGATCCTAAAAAAGCTCCTATCCTCTTTGATGCCATTGCCATTGCCGTGGCTTCACCGGAGCAAATTCTCTCTTGGTCTCATGGAGAAGTTAAAAAACCGGAAACCATCAATTACCGCACTCAAAAGCCAGAACGTGATGGTCTTTTCTGCGAACGCATTTTTGGTCCAACCAAAAACTGGGAATGTGCTTGTGGAAAATACAAACGAATCCGTTACAAAGGGGTGATTTGTGAAAAATGTGGAGTGGAAGTCACTCGTTCAATCGTACGCCGTACCCGCATGGGGCACATCACTCTTGCTGTACCTGTAACGCATATTTGGTTCCTTCGTTCTACACCAAGTCGTATTGGGCTTCTGCTCAATCTTCCCGTGAAGACTTTGGAGCAAATTGTCTACTTTGCAGCTTACGTCATCACCGAAGTGGATCAAAAAGCAAAAGAGGAAGCTTTAATCCAACTGGACGAAGAGTTTAAAAATCATAAAAAGGATCTCATTCGTGAATACGAAGAACGTGTTCGAAGCGGAGTGGGCAACATAAAAGATTTGGATAAAGAACAAGCGGCTAAAGTAGAAGAATTGGTAGAAACCATGGACCAAGCTCGCAAAGATTTGGAATCCGTAGACAAAGGAGTGGTTCTCACCGAGCTCGACTATCGTGATATGTCCATGAAGTTTGGGCACGTATTTAAGGCGGGAACAGGAGCAGAGTCCCTACACCGAATCATTCGTGACATGAATTTGGAGGAAGAAATCAAGAGCCTCGAGTCCGAAATCGAAAAATCTACGGGGCAAAAACGAACCAAATTGATGAAGCGCATCAAGCTCATGGGTTCTCTAATGAAAGCAGAAATCAATCCTGAATGGATGATCATGACTGTCCTTCCCATCATCCCACCGGACCTTCGTCCAATGGTACAACTCGATGGAGGGCGTTTTGCCGCTTCCGACCTCAATGATCTTTACCGTCGTGTGATCAATCGTAACAACCGTCTTAAACGTCTCATTCAAATTGGAGCTCCCGAAGTGATCTGCCGAAACGAAAAACGTATGCTCCAAGAAGCCGTAGACACTCTTATCAACAATTCTGCTCGCCAAGGAAAAACCGTCTTCAACTCGGGCGATAAACGCAAGTTGCGTTCTCTTTCCGACATGCTCAAAGGTAAACAAGGACGTTTCCGTCAAAATCTGCTCGGTAAACGTGTGGATTACTCCGGACGTAGCGTGATTGTGATTGGACCTAAGCTCATGCTCGATCAATGTGGACTACCTAAACTCATGGCTTTGGAACTCTTCAAGCCCTTTGTAATCGGTAAGCTCATTGAAGGAGGTTTTGCGCACAACATTAAGAGCGCAGAGAAAATGATCCAGAACAATGACAAAATCATTTGGGACATGCTCGAAGATGTAACCAAAGAACGTTATGTCCTTCTAAACCGTGCGCCTACCCTACACCGTTTGGGAATCCAAGCTTTCCGACCTGTACTGGTAGAAGGAAAAG
>CAZHKJ010000090.1:2828-4082 GCA_964533115.1 uncultured Candidatus Peribacteria bacterium
TGTAACGCGTTCAACGCCGACTTCGACGGAGACCAAATGGCCGTACACGTTCCTCTTTCCAACAAAGCTCAAGAGGAAGCTAAGGAACTCATGTGCAGCGCTCGAAACTTACTTAAACCTTCCGCAGGAGAACCGATCACGGTTCCCACTCAAGACATGGTCCTTGGACTGTACTACCTCACCGCCCTTCGAAAAGGGAAAAAAGGCGAAGGAAAAATTTTCGGAAATTTAGAAGAAGCTTTGCTCGCTGAACAATATGAAGAACTCCACCTCCAATCTCCGATCAAAATTCGTTTCAACGGAGAACTGGTAGAGACCACTTTAGGACGCGCCATTTACAACACGGCGGTTCCTGAAGGAATGGGCTACCAAAACCTCACTCTCAAAAAGAAAGAGATCTCTGAAGTGGTTTCCTTAGTGTTCGAAAAATTCGGATTAGCGGTCACTTCCAAATTTTGTGACGATCTCAAAATGCTGGGCTTTGATTACGCCACTCGCTCCGGAATTTCTCTGTCCAGTGCCGATCTCATCATTCCCAAGGAAAAAGTTGAAATCATGGCCGCTTCTGAAGAATTGATCGATCGTGTGCATGACTTTTACAACCAAGGATTCATCACGGAAGATGAACGTTACAACCAATCCATCAAGATTTGGTCCAAGACTAAAAATGAAATCTCAAAAGCGATGCAGTTGGGATTTGACCAAGAGAATGACATTTACTATCAAGTCGATAGTGGAGCTCGTGGTAACTGGGGACAGATCACTCAGCTCTGTGGAATGAAAGGATTGGTGGCGAATCCCGCAGGTAAAACCATTGAATTGCCCATCAAGTCTAACTTGAAAGAAGGATTTTCCATTTTGGAATACTTCATTGCGACACACGGAGGACGTAAAGGTAAATCCGATACCGCGCTTAAAACCGCTGAAGCGGGTTATCTCACCCGTCGTCTCGTAGACGCCGTTCAAGACATCATTATTAAAGAAGACGACTGTGGCTCCACCGACACTCATTTAGTCACCACCAAAGAGTCCGATCAAATTGGAGAACCTTTTGAAAACCGAATCTTCGGACGAACTTTAGGAGGAGATGTTAAAGATGAAAAAGGAAAAGTAGTGCTCACGACAGGAACCGAAATCGACAAAGCAACCATCAAAGTCCTGAAAGACAATAAGGTTGAGGAAGTCCGCGTTCGCTCCGTAATGACCTGTCTCACTCTCAATGGAGTCTGCCGAAAATGTTATGGACGTGATTTA
>CAZHKJ010000091.1:0-4081 GCA_964533115.1 uncultured Candidatus Peribacteria bacterium
ATGAAGGGGGAACTTACATTGAAAGACTCGTCAAAGCGGAAATCACCAATATGTCTCTCGGCGCGGGAACCGCGATTATGGGTAGACTCACGGGTGGAAGAATTCAACAGGCTGAAAGTCGTTTAGAAGCCAATATTGCGGCGCTCTCCCATGTCACAGGACTTCGAACGCTTTCCCCGTCTCTCCCTGCTTTACCTATCATGCATCGAAATTTAGGGGCGCTTGAAGGAAAAGTGGTGCTCATTGCCAATCGCGGCGAAGCCGCTATTCGCGCCGCTCGAACGGCTCAAGGACTCGGTTTGAGAACCGTCGTGCTTAATTCAGACGCGGATTCCAATTCTTTACATACTAACTTACCTGGCACATTCAAAATAAATATTGGCGGCACCAAAATGATGGAGTCTTACGGCGACATCGCAAAAATCGAGCGCGCCATTCACGAAACTTCCAGACGCCTTAGAGTTCCAACAAATGACATCCTTGTTTGGCCAGGCTGGGGGGGGAGCGCAGAAAGCCCTGCACTTTCGAAAATGGTACGTGAGAGTGGTGCACGCTTTGCGGGTCCTAGTGATTTTGCCATGAATCTCTTAGGTCCTAAAACTTCTTCGAATGAGATCGCCCGAGCAGCGGGCTTACAACCTGTCCCTTCTTCGGGTCGAATTGTCTATGTAAGTGAAAAGGATGTTCAGGAAAAAGTCGACAAGGAATCCAAGCCAACCGATTCTGTTGAAGCAAGGCAAGCCATTGCAGCCAGAATTCGTCAAGAGGTAGCCCCTCAAAACCTTGTGGCTCTCGAGTTTGCTCGGCAGGAGTTTTTAAGAATTTATAACGAGACTAACCAAAAACCCGTCATGATTAAGGGCGCCGAAACCGGAGGAGGAAAAGGAATACGCATTGTTGAAACTCCTGCTGATTTTGAAAGATTATTTTTAGAAGCTGTCAACGAATCTCGTGCCACCTCCCCTAGCGCCGATGTTTTCATCGCTAAATATTTGCGTGAAGCTCAACATTGGGAAGCGCAAGTGATCGCGGATGCGCATGGCAACTACCGAATTATGGGGGTGCGAGAATGTTCACTGCAACGCAGTCAGCAGAAACTACAAGAACGCGACATTACAGCACTGCTGCCCAATCACATCAGAAATTACATCATCCGCCAAACTGACTCAATGATGGCAGAGGTGCGTAAAAGAGATACCGAAAATAATGTGGGATACGCCAATGCCGTCACGATTGAATTTTTATGGGATCTTTCTGGCCTACCCGCGCGTGAACCTTACAGCGGAAATCCTGCCGAGCGCCTGTTTATTTTAGAGGCGAACACCCGTTTACAAGTTGAACACTGCGTAACCGAAGAGGCAGTGCGAGTTCTACGCAATGGCAAACTCGAGCGATTGGACTTTGTAGAACTTCAACTCCGTATTGCTGCGGGTGAAAGAATCGATTTTGCTCAAGAAGATCTCAGATGGCCTAATGTCGCTCATCAAGTGAGAGTTTGTGCTGAGGATCCTTACAATGGATTTTTACCTTCACCGGGTAAAGTCACCTTGTTGGAATACCCTAACCGAGAAGGTTTCCGAGTCGATCGTGGCATCGAGACTGATAGATCTGTTCCAGAACACTACGATTCCATGATTGCAAAAGTGATTCACGCAGAAGCAGTGCCCGAAAATGCAGCCCGCGACGCACATGGGGACCTCACACCCGATGCAATTGAAGCCATCAATCGAAATAACTCCGATGCGCTGGTCGGTTTTCTCAGGGAATGGAGAATGACAGGTATTCGCCATAATATTCCCTTCCATATCGCTTTGCTCGGAACCCCCCAAGTACGAAGCGGTTTCGGACATTACACAAAATTCATCGAAAATGAATTTTTACCTTCAGCGGAAGGGCAAAGAAATTATCAACATTGGGATGTGGCCATGATCACCAGTGCCATTGCCACCTATGTCGCTAAACTCCAGCGCAGTGTTAACAATCTAACCCCAGGACGAAGCCTCGAGGATCTTTCCAGCATCGAGATGGAAATCGGTGGCAATGAAATGGTAGTGGAAGTTCGTGAAACGGGACCCAGTTCATTCTTAGTTTATCCCAGAACTCAAACCCTAGAGCTTTTACTGAGTCCTGACACGGAAACTCAGGCAAGAGTTTTAGGAAAAAGTTATCCTATCCAACACGACTCTGGCTCGGGTCAGTATGCGGTAGTCATGGAAGGAAGACGCATTCCATTGCGGGAAATCGCTCGAAACAAATATCAACTCACTCTTGAAGGCATCGCTTACCCCGCCACCCTCGACAGAGCGGGTGCTACCTATTCCGTCGAAATCGGTGGCATCAACCATCGGACCTTAGTCGATAGCCGGCAAGGCAAGCGCTACGTTCAAATCGATGGCGTAGAATACGAGTTCAATATCGGTGGCGAAGGGATTCTAAGCCGTGAACACGTGATTGCACCCTTACCTGGAAAAATTATTACTCCTGCCCATCTTTTGCCTAAAGTGGGGGACATCGTCGTAGAAGGGCAAGAACTCTTCAAAGAAGAAGCCATGAAAATGGAGACCCCGGTTCGGGCGAGAATGGCTGGAATCGTCGCCGCAGTGAATGTGGCTTCAGGAGACATGGTTCAACCCAATACCTCTCTAGTAAGAATTGAGGAAGTAGCGAGCGAAGGAGCAGTCAGTAAAGTGACCGCTCTTCCCGAAGCTCGCGACCTGATCGCGGATCCTTTCACAGTTGCCTTCACAAACAGGGATGCCGAACACAGGAGTGAGGCACTTCATCAGCTAAGTGCAGCTCCTGAGCAAAGCACAAGAGACCTCATGCGTCTCTACGAATTAGCCATGTTGGGTTACGATGTAAGTCGGGAGATTTTGCTAGGAGGTACCGACTACTTACAAAATCGAGCCACTCAAAGCCCCGCGGAAAGAACTATCGTCTTGAATGGTCTGCAAAGAGTGCTCGATCACTTAGCTCAAGCCCAAGGGCTGTTTCATCCCCGTTATGGTGAGGACTTGAGAATATACATGCTTCGCCGTCACACGGGTGAAGATCCTAGCAATCCCGTTTTTGCAGCAGCCTTAAAAAATGCCCTGAATATTTTTGGGGTCGCAGAGTTAAGCCCAGGAGATCGTTTAAACGAAGCTTTATATCGCTTAAGCCGTGCCCGGCAGAATCTACCTCAACAGTATGGTGTGATCTCCAGGCTCATCGCCTTGGCAAATCACCTGCAAGCTCCTGAAATTGGGCCTCAGCTTACCCATGCTCTGCGCAACTTGCATGAAGAAAGCATCCCGAAAGGGCAAACTCCTCTGAAGGCCCAACTTCAAGATGCTATTCATCTTTTAGAAGCCGGAGCGGGAATTCCTAATGGCTGGCACGAAAGGCTCGAAGCTGAATTCGATAGAGCACGATCCAGCTCTCACGATGCTATTCATTTTTTCAATCAAACGTATCTTCCTGCCCAACGCTTTTTAATTGAAAGAATGGCAGACCAAGATCCTCAAACCGCTCATCTGGCAGCCGACCTCTACTACAGAAGATTTTATGATGGACCCGATACCTTCGGGGGAAGACATCGTCTGAATACCAATCTATTTATTACTGATCATCCCCAAATCGGTATTGGAAATTTTACTTCCAGAGATGCTAACGGAACACCCGGAGGAACACGACGTTTCTTTACTTTAGGAAGAGTTCGCAACCTGGATGAGATCCCTAGTATTTTACAGGCAGCCATCAATGTGCGGCGTCAAAACACCGTCGAGACCGCACAAGATGTGATCGAACTCATTGTAACAGAAGTTCCTACTCAAGGGATTCACTTTGACAGCATCGATCAACAAGTTCGTGCCGCGATGCAAGGGCAAAGCGGTGTAAAACGCGTCACGCTTTCCATTGCACAAGCAGGCGCTCGTGGGCTTGAAGCGCCCCGCATGCGTACTTACAGACCCACTGGCCCTCAAGGTGAATTCATCCCTCATACTGTTTTTGACGATATTCATCCCATGGCTGCCTGGCACTTCGAACTGGATCGTTGGAATGAAAACTTCCAAATCGAAAGAATTCCAGCGGGAAGTAT
>CAZHKJ010000092.1:0-3901 GCA_964533115.1 uncultured Candidatus Peribacteria bacterium
AGTGACAAAAGAACAAACTTGCTGAGCACGGCAGATCGTGCAAAAGAGAACATAAGGATAAGGGGTTAGCTTTAAAGGGAAGGTATCGAAAAAAAAGATTTCGAGCCAAAATTAAAGCGCAAAATATGATATATGTCAAACGTAAAACCGAATAACGTCAAGACAAAGCTTAAAAAGCTCTAGACGAGAGTACCCATAGCGGGCCCGATCAGCTTCCTATTTTCCATAGCCACTTGCCCATTCACCACAGCTAAGACAGGCCAGCCCTTCAAGTCGAAGTACTCATAAGGAGTCCAGCCACATTTGGATTCCACGCTTCGCCCATCCACTGTCTTGCGTAAATCCATGTCTAACAAAACAAAATCGGCGTCCATGCCTACCATAATTTTGCCTTTTTGAGACAAGCCAAAAATCTTAGCGGGCTGTTCACACATCAAAAGAGCCAATCGTTCTAGAGTGAGCTTGCCTTCTGAAACTGCATTAAGCATGAGGGGCAACACAAATTCCACGCCAGGGACTCCCGCCGGAGCTTCCCATACATCAAGGGCTTTTTCCTCACGGGTATGAGGAGCATGATCCGTCGCAATGCAGTGAAGAGTTCCATCCAAAAGTCCACGCCACAAAGCCTCCACATCCATAATCGTCCGCAAAGGAGGATTCATTTTTAAAAAGGCATCTTCCATATCCTCCATCGTAAAAAACAAATGATGAGGGGCCACCTCCGCACTCACTTTCGGATCTCGAAACACATGCAAAAGTTCCAATTCCGCTTTAGAACTCACATGAGCCACATGCAAACGATTACCTATTTTTTTGCGGAGTTCCAAAGCCGCTTCAAGCGCCTCTCGAGCACATTCACTATCTCGTACATGGCAATAATCCATCGCCTCCCCCGTACGAGGCCGCTTCATATTTTGATGAATACGTCGTTCACTTTCAGCATGCACCACCACGGGAATGTCTTTGGCTTTAGCGATTCTAAAAACCTGCTCCCAATACTCCGGTTCTTCCAAAAGAAGACCCCCCGTAGAAGAACCCATGTACAGCTTGACGGCCACCATCCCCGTCATGGCCTGGAGACTTTTAAGATCCTGAGTCGCTCCCGCATAAAAACCATAATTCACATAACTGCGCCCTTTCACCAAAGCCTTCTTTTCATCCAAAGCTTTTTGATTGATGGTCGGAGGATCCGTATTGGGCATGTCTAAAACCGTCGTCACTCCTCCCATGAGGGCCGCGCGACTGGCATGCTCCCAATCTTCTTTATGACTGGCCCCCGGTTCCCTAAAATGAACATGGACATCAATCACTCCGGGAAGTAAAAATTTCCCGCTCGCATCAATCACACGGTCGGCCTCTGTTTTAGGAAAAGCTTCAACGATTTTCCCATCGGCAACATAAACGTCTTGCCGCTTAATGGTTCTGGAGCTCACGACCGAAGCCGATTGAAAAAGAAGTTTCATAAATGAAGAAGTTCCGCCAAAATAGCCATCCTCATAGCTACTCCATACACGGGTTGTAAAAAATATTTCGCACGAGGATCTTGATCCACTTCAAGCGCAATTTCATCCACCCGAGGTAAGGGATGCAGAAGAATAGCGTCTTCTTTCGCACGTTTCATCCACTCCGCATTCAAAACATAGACGCCCTTATATTTCAAATACTCGGCTTCACTGGCAAAACGTTCTTGTTGAATACGAGTCTGACAAATCACGTCCATTTGAGGAAGGGCCGTTTCTAAATCTTCCGTCTGAAGAACGGGATGACCTTTAGCTTTTAAGCTGTCCACCATGTCTTGCGGCATTTGCAAAGCTTGAGGAGCCACAAAAATAAAGTTCAGATTGGGGAAATGGTTCAAATAAACACACTGAGAGTGAGGCACACGCCCATTTTTAAGATCTCCAATCATTCCAATGGTCAAATGCTCAAGTCGCCCTTTTTCCAAACGAATGGTGAGCAAATCCAAAAGACCCTGGGTAGGATGATCTCCGGCTCCATCCCCGGCATTCACAACGGGAACACTAGAGCCCTTCGCGAGCTCCAAAACACTCCCTTTTTGAGGGTGACGCATGGCAATAATGTCCGCGTAACTGGAAACCATCCTGCCCGTATCGAGCAAAGTCTCCCCTTTTTTGGCGGAGGAAGTAGCCTCCATGTCCGCATTTGAAATCACCTCTCCCCCCAAACGAAGCATAGCGGCTTCAAATGAAAATCGCGTCCGTGTGGAAGCTTCATAAAAAAGCGTGGCTAAAATTTTCCCCTGCGCCAAATTCAAGCGTTGACGATTCAAAACCACCGGCAAAAATTGCTCGGCCCGCACCAAAAGATGCAGGATCTGTTCACGAGTCAATTCTTGAGAAGAAAGAAGGTGCTGCATAAGTGCTTAAACAACACGCTAACTTTAAGCGAGATCAATAGAGCTGTCCAGAGCCATTACCTTGATAAATGCAATTCTTCCAGAGGCATATTTTCATAGCAATAGTACCGCGCCACAATTCCAATCTCATGAAATAAATCATTGGAATCAGATGGATGATGAAACGCCATCTTTTGACTATGAGCTGATGCATGAAGCAAAGCATCCACTAGATCACAACGATCAGCATATTCATTAAAGTAGGAGGGAGGAAATGCAATAGCAGAAACAGAATCTGATTCAAAAGGAGTGACTATAGCAGCTCCGAAAAATCCTAACTCAGACGTTGGCACGCAAGATAGATCAGCATTTGCTGCATCATTAACAATCGCAGGAACATCAAAATCAGCAGCCATTGGATCATGTAAAGCTATCCCGTCCAGATCGTCAATATGAGCCTGAATAAAATCCCCCAAGCGATCTTGATGAAAGTCAATGAAAGCTTGCGCAGATTGAGTTCGTTGCTGTTCATCTGGATTACAAGATTCCACTTCTGGGATTGGTGACGTGGTTAGGTCCTCTGATATCATCGGGTCTAGCACCATGTCTGAAGGCTCTGGCAGAGGTGACCGATCTTCGAGACAATACGCACGCGCTGTGCCGCTAAACAGATAAATCAAATCATCAATACCCTCTACACTTAGACTTCCAGTTTTAAAATGAGCCTGAATGGCACCATAGGTAACATAGTAAACCTGATCACAAAAGTTGGCATTTTGAAAAAAAGTAGAGTTGAACGCAAGACTAGACGGAATTGCACTATCTTCATCGGCATAAGTAAGCACAGCGACCATCGGATAATCATCAGCAGAACTCGTATAGGACCGCTCTTTAGGACAAAAGGAATAATTACTACCCAGGCCAGAGATGATACTGAGAGCACTAACATCATTCAGGGGATAGGATTCGAGATCAATAGGTGACATTGATCGTTTAATAAGCTCATCATCAAACCAATATATCAAATCGTTTTGACGAGACTTTACATAAACATAGACTTCATCAATTTCAGCCTGTTCCGCTGAAGTACAAAAATGACCAGGCATCTGAGCAAGTGTATTTTTCAATCCATTCAAAGAGTCTGACCGCGCTTCATTCACCCTTACATCTACATCTATCTCTGGAAAATATTCACCAAAGCACAAGGCACCCGCTACGAACCAAGACAGTACTCCAAGAGGCAATAAATCTGGTGCGGATTGGGAAGCTTGTGCTTTTGGTTCAGCCCTCTGAGGTGTTAGAGCTCGTCGTCTTTCCTCATCGGCTTCAATCCTAGCGATGGCCTCCCTAGCTGCATCTGACAACTCATACTCACGACCTTCTCCGTCGTCGTTATTGTTTAGAGGGTTATCCATGTTTTTTAAAAAGTAATAGGGTTAATTTAGAGTTCTGGCAGGGGCCAGGGCCTTAAAGGAGTATATTTTAACTCCTAAAAACATTTTGTCAATACTCTGCGTGAAACAGACGGTAGACTTCCCGCAAAAA
>CAZHKJ010000093.1:0-217 GCA_964533115.1 uncultured Candidatus Peribacteria bacterium
AGCAAAAGGCCGTGTGGGGTCTGAAGCTTGCCAGTGATCTGCCTCATAGGGAGATAGGTCGCATACTGGGAGTGAGTGAGGCCAACGTAAACGTGATAGTTCATCGATCTCTGACGACTTTAAAACAACAACTCGGTCACCTGTATTACGAATAATTATGGCTAAAAAATTTATTACAAAAGTAGAGGAGAAGCTGATCGAAGATTTGCTGAGTGAG
>CAZHKJ010000093.1:227-1163 GCA_964533115.1 uncultured Candidatus Peribacteria bacterium
TTTTCGACCGAGCGTGACTTTTAAGGAAAAAACTTATAATGGACTTTTAAGAAAAGTGAGCGCGGGGAGGTCTTTGGGCTTTAGTTTTCAGCGTTGGATTTCAGCCGGTACCGCTAGTTTGATTGTGTTTTTGAGCTTTGGGATAACGACAGGGTATGCTTATTTTTCGCCGAATGTTAATAGTGAAAGCAGTTTGTATTTTTTGAAAAAGTCGGTGGAAAATGTCGAATATAACCTGGCTTCTTCTGAAGAGGATAAAATCAAAACCCTGGTGAAATTTAATGAAAAACGTAAAGAAGAAATCGCGGTTTTGGCACAGGAAGGAATAGAGGACAAGGTCGCCATGAAAGAGATTGAGTTGAATTTGAATAAATCTGTTTTGTTGTTGGGGAAGATTGATGATCCTGTCGTGAAAGAGGAGTTGCTGGTTTTGATACAGCCTACGACAGCAGCAGCCGCTAAACCTATCGAGGAGCTGGAGGATAAGGATGAAGAGGAGAAACCGGTGCTCGTGGAAGAAGATCCGAAGAAAACTCCGATATGGAATTTGGGAATAATTTTGCCACCGCAGCCAAAGCTGGATTTATCACAGGATTTATTGAATCTGGAAGTGGGAGAGGATGAAGGTGACGGTGGCGACGAGAAGTATGGACATGAAGACTATGAAGAATCTTATGATTCTCTGGAATTTGAGCCGGTGTATTTTAACCCGATACTACCTAGTAGCGAGCCTTTGGAGTTGGATGATGAGCCTGTTTGTAGGCAGGTGTGTAAATCCGGGACATCACAGGCTTGTAAAGGTGGCGTGCAGACTTGTGGGGATTTTAATAAAGACGGTTGTACGGAGTGGGGTAAATGTTTGCCTGTAGAAGAGGAGGAAGAGGAAGATGATGATGACGAATTTTTTTTTGATCCGGTGATTGATCCGATTGAGAT
>CAZHKJ010000093.1:1173-3194 GCA_964533115.1 uncultured Candidatus Peribacteria bacterium
CCCTGTTATTACTCCGGTTCAGCCGGTGATTACTCCTGTTTTGAACCCTACGCCAGTTGTGACTCCGATCAAACTGACTCCGATTAAAGTTACTCCTTTGAATTTTAATTTTTAGGAATTTAGTTTTCAAAAAAAGCACCTGCCCGAAGGTAGATGCTTTTTAGTCGAAAGGATGTGGGATAAGGAGTTCGTACTCGCCTGGGAAACAACCGAAGGGTTGTTTCAAGAACAGCGACATTTTGAGCTCCATAGTTTCCATTGTCCACCGCCCAAACCTGCCAGAGCCAGGTTCGCGCCAAGTAGAACCAATACAAGCTGTGTGCCCGCGTCCCAACCCATGCCGAGGTGCACCAATAAAAGTGCTCCAACCATGATCACCGCCATCCCAAGCGCGGCGATGCGGGTAAAGATACCAAGTACGATTCCGATACCGCCGGCAAATTCACCTACAGCGATCAGGTAAGCAAATACAGCAGGGATTGGCAGTCCCATATTTGTAAACATGCCAACAACCATTGTCATATCTGACAATTTCATCCAGCCCGCATAGATGAAAATCGCTCCTACCGTGAGCCGTAGCACAAGTAGACCGAAGTTTTTCATCCACGGAGTAGCCAGACAGCAACAAGATTCTTTGTTGTCCTTTTTCATGGAAATGAGGTTAGGGGGTATATAAATATATTGAAGTTTATAGCATAGAACTTTTGTTTTAGGCAAATTGACGGGGTTTTGTTGGTGGAAGGTTTTGGTGATACTATGGGCGCATGAAGAGATATTTTTCTGTGGATTTGCTTCGTGGGGTGGCGGTGTTTGGAATGATTGTTTTTCATTTTCTTTATGTGTTGGATTTCTCCGGAATGGTAACTCTGCATTTGCGTGGTGACTTGATGATGTTTTTTGTGAGGTGCGTGCAATTTTTATTTTTGGGGCTGGTGGGATTTTCTTTGGGCTTGTCGAGGGAGCGGATGTCGCAGGGGTTTAGCGGAAAACGTTTTGCGCGTTTGGCAAAAATTGGCGCAGCCGCTTTGGTGGTTTCGGTGGCGACTTACCTTGCTTTTGGTGATATTTACGTGAGATTTGGAGTGCTGCATTTTATTTTTCTTGCAAGCATTTTTGTCTTTCCTTTCGCGCGGCGGAGGGTTTGGTTGATTGGTATCGTGTTGGCGGGGCTGGTGGGATGGGTGGTGACGCGTGAGGTGGATTTTAACTTACCTATGATTGCTTATGTTTTAGGCTTTAAATCCGTGTCGGTTCCTACTTTTGATTATTTTCCGATTTTTCCATGGATAATTGTGGTGGCTGTCGGAGCTTTGATTCAAAATTTTTCCGAAAAGTTTATGCCGAGTGTGGAAGAAAAGGTCGCTGGGGTCGCTGATCGTTCTGTGGGTAGGGGATTGTTGTTTTTGGGGCGAAATTCGCTTTTGGTCTATCTGTCGCATGTCCCTTTGATTATCCTGATACTTTTGCTATATTCGTTGGGCAAGGATGTTTTAATGTAATAAATATGAAATCTTCGGATCTTTTTGTTAAAGCTCTGGAAAATGAAGGTATAAAATATATTTTTGGAATTCCGGGTGAAGAAAATCTTGATATGCTTGAGTCTTTGAGACGTTCTGGGATTGAAGTGATCGTGACTCGACACGAACAGGCGGCGGGCTTTATGGCGGCGACTGTGGGGCGCATGACTGGTAAAGTTGGTGCTTGTATTTCGACTCTTGGACCGGGCGCGACAAATTTTACTACGTCATCCGCTTATGCTTTGCTTGGTGGATTTCCGATGATGATGATTACCGGTCAAAAACCCATTCGAAAAAGTAAGCAGGGGCAATTTCAGATTGTAGATGTGGTGGGCATGATGAAGCCGATTACAAAATTTACAACTCAGATTACTGATGGAGCTACTATTCCAAAGCTTGTGCGTGAGGCTGTGGCTAGCGCTGAAAGTGAGAGACCGGGGCCGGTGCATTTTGAATATCCGGAAGATGTGGCGCGTGATGAAGTGGAAAGTGAAGAGGTGATGG
>CAZHKJ010000093.1:3219-3879 GCA_964533115.1 uncultured Candidatus Peribacteria bacterium
ACGCGAATATTGAAGATTTGGCGAAGGCAGTTGAGATGGTTTTGAAAGCGAGGTCGCCTTTGTTTTTGATTGCAGCGGGGGGAAATAGAAGGGCGGATGTTTCTGAAGCCTGCAGAAAATTTGTGGATGAAACAGGTATGTATTTTATTGATAGTCAGATGGGGAAGGGGGTTGTCGATGAGAGGCATCCTTTATACCTTGGAACGACCGCGTTGTCCGCGAATGATTTCATGCACTGCGCCGTCGCGAAGGCTGATCTTGTCATTGTGATCGGGCATGATTCGATGGAAAAGCCGCCGTTTATTATGCCGGAAGAGGGTGGTCCTCAAGTTATTCATGTGAATCACTATTCTGTGACTGATGATTTTGTTTACCATCCGCAGATGCAGGTGGTGGGAAATTTGGCGCATTCGATAAATTATTTGGCGGAGAGTTTGAAAGGTCAGGAGTGGGACTTTAGTTATTATAAGACTTTGAAGGGGCATGTGGATGCCAGAGTTGGCGAGTGGGAGAGTGATCATCGCTTTCCATTGGTGCCTGGAAATGTGGTTTCCACTGTGAGGAAATTGATGCCTTCCGATGGGGTCGTGTGTCTGGATAATGGCATGTACAAGCTATGGTTTGCTCGTCATTACCTCACTCATCAGCCAAATACTTTGC
>CAZHKJ010000094.1:0-1386 GCA_964533115.1 uncultured Candidatus Peribacteria bacterium
TACGCTCTTGTTCTTCAAGCGGATAAAGGTATCCGTGAAGGGCTTTTTGTTAAAGCCACTGGTCAGTTCATGTCTCTTCCAGTGAGTGGGGATATGATGGGCCGCACTGTTGATCCATTGGGGCAACCCCTCGATGGTAAGGGAGCTATTAAAGCAGACAAATGGATGCCTCACGAATCCCCCGCTCCTTCCGTTATGGTTCGTAAATCTGTACATGAGCCTGTTCAAACGGGAATTGTGGCGATTGACTCGCTGATTCCGGTGGGACGTGGTCAACGTGAGCTGATTATTGGAGACCGTCAAACAGGTAAAACAACGATTGCTATTGATACCATCATCAATCAAAAAGGTCAGGATATGATTTGTGTGTATGTGGCGGTTGCTCAACGTGAGTCTAAAACGGCTCAAGTGGTAGAGACGCTTCGTGCTCATGGAGCTTTGGATTATACCATTGTGGTGAGTGCTCCTGCGGCTAGTTCTGCGGTGATGCACTACTTGGCTCCTTATGCGGGATGTGCCATTGCGGAATATTTTATGGCTCAAGGGAAGCATGTACTGGTGGTTTATGATGATCTTTCCAAGCATGCGGTGGCTTACCGTGAAATGTCCCTCTTGCTACGTCGTCCTCCAGGACGTGAGGCCTATCCGGGAGACGTGTTCTATCTCCACTCTCGTTTGCTTGAGCGTGCGGCTAAACTCAATGATGAAAATGGGGCAGGTTCTATTACCGCCCTTCCGATTATCGAAACGCAAGCGGCCGATGTTTCTGCTTACATTCCCACCAATGTGATTTCCATTACCGATGGACAAATCTTCTTGGAACCTCAGTTGTTCAACAAAGGAATTCGTCCTGCTATCAACGTGGGTATTTCCGTTTCGCGTGTGGGAGGAGCGGCTCAAACTAAGATCATGAAGAAGGTATCCGGATCGGTAAAATTGGATCTGGCTCAATATTACGAACTTGAAGCGTTTGCTCAATTTGCTTCTGAACTTGATCCAGCGACTAAACAACAGCTCACTCGTGGGCGACGTGTGGTGGAAGCGCTCAAGCAAGGGCAGAATTGTCCTCTCGCTTTGTGGCAAGAAGTTTTTGTTCTCTACAGTGCGACTAAAGGTTATTTGGATCAGCTCGATCCCAGTGAGGTTCCTGCAAAAATCCAAGCTCTTTTTGGACTATTGGAATCCAGCCATGAAAGTCTTTTGAAAGATATTATGAATAAAAAAGAACTGACGGCTGAGATTGAAAAAGAGATCAAAGCGATTGTTGAAAAGTTCTTTGCTTAGTTGGTGATTTGTCTTTTTGAAGCTTTCTTTATTTTTTTAACGGCCACGTAGCGATGTCTGGAGCTCTACTCGAAATACGGAAAAAAATCACGAGTGTCAAAA
>CAZHKJ010000094.1:1396-3875 GCA_964533115.1 uncultured Candidatus Peribacteria bacterium
CTAAGGCCATGCAACTGGTTGCGGCCAGTAAAATGCGCCAGTTCCAAAAACGTGCGGTTTCCACACGGCATTACGTTTGGGATCTCATGAGTATTTTGGAAGAAAATATTCACCTGGGTAGTGCTTATGCTGAAAAAAGAACCGAAGGTCAGGTGCTCTTTGTTTTGTACACTTCCGATAAAGGTCTTTGTGGGCCTCTTAACACGAAACTCATTAATGCGCTTTTTCGCTCAGATGAGTGGAATGCGTTGAATGAAAAACAGCGTATGCTCATCACGATTGGTAAAAAGGGCCATGATTTTGCAAAAAATCATGAGTTTCATGTGGATAAACATTTCACTGGAATTCCCGAAAAAATGAATACGGTGCAGGCCATTAAATTGGTGGATAGCATTTTGGATTATTGGCGGAAAGGGAAAGCTAAACGCATTGTGTTTGTAGCGCCTCATTATAAAAACTCCATTACTTTTTATCCTCTGCTCAAGACCTTCTTGCCTTTTAGTCAGGAAATGATTGAGACCAATATTGGAACGGAAGAGCGTGCACGACGTCGAAAAAAAGAATCAGATCTTCTTATGATTCGTGAACCTTCTAAAGAAATAGTGGTTTCACGTTTGCAAGAGCAGGCGGTGATCACGATGTTTCTGGAAGCTTTCCTCGAATTGAAAGCCAGTGAATATTCCAGCCGTATGATTGCTATGCAAAATGCGACGGATGCTGCGGATAAAGTGAGCAGTGCTCTTTCTCTTCAATACAACAAAGCTCGCCAACAAGCTATTACGGCAGAAATTGCTGAACTCGTTGGTGCCAGTGATGCTGTTTCCTCTTAACTCATTCTCGGCTTTCGCCGAATACTAACCTTACTCCCCTTATGTCAGACAAGAAAAAAATGCCTATGGGAAAAATCGTCCGCATCATTGGTGTGGTGGTGGATGCGTATTTTCCCGATCATGTGCCTACTCAATACAGTGCTCTTCACACCGAAGGTCCCAATGGACGTGTCGTGCTTGAAGTACAGGCTCACCTTGGAAATGGGGTGGTCCGTACGGTTGCTATGCGAACGACCGATGGACTCAGCATTGGCCTTGAGGTTTTTGACACCGAGAAGCCTATTCAAGTTCCTGTGGGTAAAGCGGCACTCGGGCGTGTGTTTAATGTGACTGGAGAATTGATCGATGGCGGGGCAGAACTTCCTGCAGGTACTGAAACACGTTCTATTCATGCCGATCCACCTCCTTTCACCGAACAAAATCCTAAAGTTGAGATTTTTGAAACCGGTATTAAAGTCGTGGATTTGCTTTGTCCTTTTATTAAAGGAGGAAAAGTCGCTTTGTTCGGGGGAGCGGGAGTAGGTAAAACAGTGATCATGCAAGAATTGATCCATAATATTGCTATGGCTCATGGAGGATATTCCGTTTTTGCGGGAGTTGGAGAACGAAGTCGTGAAGGAAATGATCTTATTGGGGAAATGCGAGACAGTGGGGTAATCGATAAACTGGCCATGGTCTTCGGTCAAATGAATGAACCTCCAGGAGCTCGTATGCGTGTGGCTTTAACGGGGATTACGATTGCTGAAAAATTCCGTGATGAAGGTTTGGACATCTTGATGTTTATTGATAACATTTTCCGATTCACTCAAGCCGGCTCTGAGGTTTCTGCTTTGCTTGGACGTATGCCTTCTGCCGTGGGATATCAGCCTACCTTGGCTACGGACATGGCGGCTCTTCAAGAACGTATCACTTCCACTCGTAAGGGATCTATTACTTCGGTTCAAGCAGTGTATGTGCCTGCGGATGATCTTACCGATCCTGCTCCGGCTACCACCTTCGCTCACCTTGATGCCACCATTTCACTTTCTCGTAAGCAGGCTTCTATGGGTCTCTTCCCCGCAGTGGATCCTTTGGATTCTACTTCTACGGCGCTTAAGGCGGATATCGTGGGAGAGGAGCATTATAATGTTGCGACTGAAGTGCGTCTCATCCTTCAACGTTACAAAGATCTTCAAGATGTTATTGCCATTTTGGGAATGGATGAACTTTCTGAAGAAGATAAACGTACGGTGCAACGTGCTCGTCGTATTCAAAAATTCCTTTCACAGAACTTCTATGTGGCTGAACAGTTCACCAGTATGCCGGGTCAGTACTACAAAGTGACGGATACGGTTCGTGCCTTCAAAGAAATTTTGGAAGGAAAATACGATCATATTGATGAGCAACTCTTCTACATGGCGGTTTCTCTTGAAGATGTCGTGGCTAAGCATGAAGCGAGCAAAAAATAACCTGAAGATTTTTTAGTTTTTACTATGTCTACTTTTCAACTCACTATTCGTACTCCTGAAAAAGAAATTTTTTCAGGTAAGGTTCAATCCTTTAGTTTTACGGCAGAAGATGGTCGTGTTCAAATTCTGCCTCATCACGCTCATTATCTTACTGTTTTGCAGTATTCTGATATGAAAATTCAGTCCGAAGAGACTGAAAGA
>CAZHKJ010000095.1:0-3649 GCA_964533115.1 uncultured Candidatus Peribacteria bacterium
ATTGTGGTTCTGAAGCATGCCCCTGCGACATGACGGAGGAGGCTTCTGCTGTCGCCACAAAAAAGACTAGTTCTAAAAAAACGGCTAACAATAAGAAGAAATAATGTTTCGCTCCTCTCTTTTATTTTTGGCTTTGACCTTATTCCTCAGTGCTTGCACTGAGGAAGTTTTGCCTGAACCTGAGCTCGAAGCTGATTCAGAAACTGAAGCACGACCTGAACCTGAATCAGAGTCTGAGTCGATTTTGGAAATCGCTTTGATCGGCCTTGAAGATGATGGAAATAATGGGCCTATGGTGGGCTGCGGAGACTCTTTAATCTCTGTTTTTCAAGAAACGGAGTCCAATCAAAGTCCTGAAGCGCGAATTGAGAATGCTCTTTCCGCTCTTTTTGCGATTGAAAGCCCATACTATGGAGAGTCCGGACTTTATAATGCCCTTTCCTCCTCTGACTTAATGGTGGAAGACGTTCAAATCAGCGATGAGGTTATCACCGTCAACTTAACGGGGACTCTTCTATCCGGTGGCGCCTGTGACGATCCTCGTATCACCGCTCAGATTTACCAAAGCGTTTTGGACAACTCCGGTATGCCCTCAGACTCCTTGGTTCAAGTGAATCTCAATGCTCAAGATTTAGAAACCCTGCTCAATGGACAAGGCGAATAAAGAAAAGAAAAAGAATCGGTTCTTAATTCCGGCTTTTTATGAAGACGAACATTTGTTGGTGGTGAATAAGCCTGCCGACTTGGCTTCCGTTCCTGCGGAATTCATCCCTGAGCATAAAACGGTGGCTGGACGTGTACGGGAATGGGCCGAAGCCGAAAATAAAGATTATAAACCCTATCCCCTACATCGACTGGATAAGCCGACTTCTGGGGTGATGATGTTTGGTAAATTCCCTAGGGATAGAGAGGCCTTAGAAAATATCTTCAAAAATCATCAAACAGAAAAAACCTACCTCGCTCTTGTTAAATGGGTGCCTAAACAAAAAAAGGGAAGTATTCGTACCCCTTTAAAGGCTCGTACCATCGACAAAAAAGTTTCTGCCGTCACTCATTATGAACTGCTTAAAAATCTAGGCGATGCTTCTCTTCTTGCGGTACGCATCGAGACGGGGCGAAAACATCAGATTCGCCAACATATGGCGATGATCGGGCATCCTTTGGTTTTGGACCGCGACTATGGAGACCGCAACTTTAACAGTCATTATCAACGAAAACATAAAGGCCGTGGTCGCTTTTTTCTTCATTCTTGGAAAATCTCTTTCCTGGACCCCTTCAGTGGGCTCACTCAAGAAATTGTTGCCGATCCTCCAGAGGAATTTAGCGTGTCGAATCCTGAATAAGTTTTTTGTTCAAGTTCGTGATTTTTTCTTCTCAAATACCACTCTAAGCAGTAAGTCCGCATAGTTTTCATCGAGAATCACCATCAGCTCCAATTTTTGATCCCTGGCTCGAAGGAAAAAAACTTTCTTTTTTGCGATCAAAAGCTGCCCATTCTGCGCAAAGCCAGGATATTCTTGCCACTCAAAGTCAGGAAAGACTGCTTGCCATTTATTTCGTTGAATCGCTGACGCGTGCGCCGTCCATTTTAATTTCCTCTGTTTGGCCTCGTTAAAAAAAGGCTTTAGCCCCTCTAAAATCAAATCACTTTCTTTGTCTTCAGGGATCAGATGATGCACCTGGCTTGCCCCTTGCAAATGCTCCTCCAGGCTCTTTTCTATGACTTTTAATCCTGTGCAAAAAAAGACTCTTTGGCCACTGATCTGCTGGTAACGATTTTGCCTTTGCAGGGCTTCCACGCAATCCCTCGCCAAACTCCACTTCATCTGGACCTCCGCTTTTTCCATTTCGAGTTGCTCATAAAGGCACTCCGGGTCGTGAGGGATATACCGCCTACCCAGTTCGGTTTGTTCATAGCTCACTATTCCTTTTCCACAAAGCGTTTCTAAAATAGTGTAAATAGAGACTCTTTTCATTTGTACTCGTTGAGCCAAAGTACTCGCCGCAGCAGGACCCATCCTCAGCAGCATTAAATAGACCTGAGCTTCCTTTTCCGTGAATCCGAGACGAGTGAGATTTTCGATAAACATGGCATGGGAGGAAATGTCTACAGCCTGGCTTTTTTCATTTTCATTGTAAAGTCTAATCCGTTGTCATGGGATGATGACAATACTGTAAAAGACCCCTGTTGTTCTTTGAAGAACAACGCTTTTAAAGCTGTAAATTTTCCGCTCAGAATCTTTTTAATGAGCGAGGAACTAAGCTAGTGGTTCATGATCCTCACTCCTATGCACGCTCTCATCATCACCAGCCAACTTCTGCATAGCGCATTGCTCCAAAATGCTCTGCGCAGACAGAATGTAAAAAGCATCAGCTGCCTTCCCGCCAGCCTCACCCAAGACTGGCATCCTCAAACCGATGCGTTTATTTTCACGCATCCTCTCAGCCCCGATGAATGGAAAAAATTGATGCCCTTTCTCCTAAATACTAGCCCCAAATTGCCTTTTATTTTTCTTTATAAAGAACCTTTTTTTCTCGTTCGCAACGAAAGCTTAAAAGGCTTGATCAAACAATCGATCTTTTTGGATGAAACGCTCTCTATTGATGAAATCCCTGTGCTCGTGAAGGATTTGATCCAGAAAAGTCCTCTTTTTGAACGGGGGCATCAGATTCAAGCGGGAACTTTTGTTTTGGACCGTAATCAGAGAGTAGCCATCTATGACAAACAGCGTTCTCAGCTCACTAAAAAAGAATTTTTCCTGCTCGAATTGTTGGTTCAAAATGCGGGCCAAGTCACTACTCGTGAAAGCATCATCGACTATGTTTGGGATCGTCGCAGTTATGTGGCCACCAATACGATTGACGTTTACATCAGTCGTTTGCGTCGCAAATTGAGATCTAAACAGGAATCTGATCTCATTCGAACCGTCCCTTGCTTGGGCTACCAATTTGTAGCGCCTATGAATTGAACTACAATCGGCCTCAAATCGCTTCCCCTCCCTCTGTTTTACGAGTATAAATAGGGTATATGGAAGCTGTTTCTATTCATGGCATTCAGAAGATTTACCCCAATGGGGTGAAAGCACTGAATAATATTGATCTTCAAATTCAAAAAGGTGATTTTTTTGCTCTTTTGGGAGCCAATGGCGCTGGGAAAACCACTTTGATTGGCATCCTTACGAGTCTCGTCCAAAAAAGCTCTGGAGCGGTTTCCATCTTTGGGCATGACATTGATCGAGATCCAAACAGGGCAAAACTTAAAACGGGGCTGGTTCCTCAAGAATTCAACTTCAATATTTTTGAGAAAGTGGAGGATATTATTGTGACTCAAGGAGGTTATTTTGGAGTTCCTCACAGAGAGGCAAAAAAACGTGCTGAAGAACTCATGAAAGCCCTTGGTCTTTGGGATAAACGCCATCATGCATCTAGAACGCTTTCGGGGGGCATGAAACGCCGCCTCATGATCGCCCGCGCGCTGGTTCATGACCCTGAACTTTTGCTTTTGGATGAGCCCACCGCGGGTGTGGATGTTGAACTCCGCCGCAGCATGTGGGATTTTTTACGAGATCTCAATAAAAAAGGCGTGACTATTCTGCTCACCACTCATTACTTGGAAGAAGCGGAAGAATTGTGTAAACATTTAGCGATT
>CAZHKJ010000096.1:0-3531 GCA_964533115.1 uncultured Candidatus Peribacteria bacterium
GCAGGTGAATTAAATTTAACTGAAGAGAAATTCTGGCCTCTGGATGTTACATACTTCATTAGCTTTGATGAAAGAAAGTATGATCTGAAATTCCTATATCGACTTTTAACATCATTGAATTTACCCAAATTAGCCAAAGGTGTTAAACCAGGCCTAAATCGAAAAGATGTCTATGATATAACTGTTGAAATTCCTGACTCTATTGATGATCAAAAAAGAATCGCTAGCGAGCTTGACATGGCAGATGCACTAAAGCAAAAACGCAAGCAGTCTATCACTCTGTTGGATGATTATTTGAAGGCAGTATTTTTAGAGATGTTTGGAGACCCAGTTACAAATCCGAAGGGTTGGGGAAAAAAAGAATTTAGTAAAATATGTTCAAAGATATTGGGTGGAGGAACTCCATCTAAATCAAATGCCAATTTTTATGTAGGAAATATTCCTTGGGTGACACCTAAGGATATGAAAATGAGATTCATAAATGATAGTCGGGATCATATTTCTGAAGAGGCAGTAAGAAACAGTTCTGTAAAAATTATTCCTCAAAAATCAGTTTTGATGGTGATTAGAAGCGGCATATTGAAGCATACTTTACCAGTAGCAATTAATGAGGTTGAAGTAACGATAAATCAAGATATGAAGGCCTATATTGTCGATCCGAAATCTTCTAACCCATTTTTCGTCTTATTTTTCTTTGAGGTTTACGCCAGCCATCTTTTGAAAAAAGTTAGAGCTGTAACTGCAGATAACATTAAATTTGATGATATAAAGAGCATCTTGATGATTCTACCTCCAGTTGAATTACAAGATAAGTTTGCAGGTATAGTACGCAAAGTAGAGGACCTCAAAGAAGCGATGGATTCACAATACTGTCATTTAAAAAGAAGTTTTGACGCTCTGATGCAAGATAATTTTGACCGATCTTGAAATGAGTAAGCCGTAAATTGAGGTAAAGCCTTTATAGTAAAACTCTACCCATTATGCTTTACTGGCGACATGGGCGAAAACGAAGAAGAATATATCGGCTATCTGAAATACTCAGGGAAATCTGTAGAAAATGGGTTACTTGATATACGAAAATCAGCAGAAGCACTGTCTGGTTTTGATGAAATTTTGAGATTTTTTCTTGAAAGAGAGGATCTTTCGTTGGTGGGTGTGCAATTTGAGATCCCCGTAAGGATAAAGAAAGGTTCGTGGGAAGTACTAGTCCCCATACTAGAAAAACTAGTTTCCCCAGAGGGGGCCTGCGGAGCGGTAGTCACTGCATATGGACTGTCAGTAGCAAACAAGGCTGGTTCAGATGGTTTTTTAGAATCTGGTCCAGCGAAAGACATACAAAAATCACTGAAAGCTGCACTAACTGCAGCACAATGGGTCATAAAAATAGCCTCACATATTGCTACTTTTACGAAAAAGAAATTTGAAGAAGCAAAAATCCATCGTGACGATAAAAATAAAGTATTTATAGATATTCCCAATGAGCAGGGTGAGATGTTAAGAGTAGAAAAAAAGTACTTCGACTTATTTTTAAAGTGTCCTGAAAAGCTTTTTTCCAAAAATGCGGGCCTAGTTGAAAATGATCGCATATTGGCTCTTGGGGTATATGAAGGCAAAGAGAGAAGAGAGGTTTCAATTACGGAAAAACAAAAAATGATATTCTACAGAGAGGAAGAGCCAGAGGGTATATTGTTCCCTGAGTTAAAACATGGGGAACCTGTGGAACTAGAAGGAGGGATTACAAGGGGAAATGAAAAGACAAATACGTTAGGTTTTGAGTACTGTGGGCACATTCTTACCTGTAAACCTGCCAGAGGTAGTATTACTACCTACAAAGATAACATCATTTCGAACGACAACGACCGCATTTTTTTACCAGTTAGAATCAAAGGGACAGTAAGTAGAAAAGATAAACACGGTGAATTAAAAGAGAAAAAACCTATGATCGTTTTTACTGACATCACGCCAATTGAAAACGATGATTTACGAAGAAAACAACCACTGATTTAGTTTAAAGACTAGCTATCACGATCCATTGTGTCATCTATGTGGGTAGGATTTAACCCACCTACCATGACAGATTTAGAGGAACCCCTTAAGTACTGCCTTTATGCCAGAAAGTCCTCGGAATCGGACGAAAAACAGGCCATGAGCATCGATTCCCAAATCCATGAGATGCAGCAGATTGCGGAGCAGGAGAATCTCAATATTGTAGAGATCATGCAGGAAAGCAAAAGTGCCAAAGCCAAAGGAGTGCGAGTCAAATTCAATGAGATGCTCAAAGGGCTTGCCGAAGGAAAATTCAACTCCATTTTAACATGGGCTCCAGATCGTTTGAGTCGTAATGCAGGCGATTTAGGAGACATTGTAGACATGATGGACGATGGTAAGTTAGTCAACATTCGGACACATGGACAAACCTTCATCAACTCACCAAATGAGAAGTTCCTCCTGATGATTCTGTGTAGTCAGGCAAAACTGGAGAACGACAATCGTGGTAAGAACGTGAAACGTGGACTTAGGGCAAAATGTGAGAGGGGCAAAAGGCCAGGTGTCCAACCCTTGGGTTACAAGATTTACCGTGACCCAGAGAAGCTTTCTGCAGAGAGCAAAATTTTGATCGATCCCGAACGTGCTCCCTTCATTAAGAAGATGTTCGACTACCTCACAGTCAGTGGCTACAGCGGAAGACAAATAAATGAACTCCTTACGAAGGAAGGCTTTAGGACGAGGAAGGGAAAGAAAGTTACTTTGAGCATGACCTACCGCGTATTCAAAGAGCGGTTCTATTACGGCGAATTTGAATACCCCGAAGGCAGCGGCAATTGGTACGAAGGTACTCACGAACCAATTATCACCAAAGATCAGTGGGAGGCGGCACAGAAGGCCATAAAAACCTTTGAGAAGAGCAAGTGGGGAAACAAGAGCTTCTACTTCAGCCGACTTTTCAAATGCGGCTCATGCAATTCAGGCATTTGTGGCGTAACTCACATCAACAGACACTCAAAGAGCTACACCTATTACAGATGCAACAAATACGGTGGAACCAAGCGCTGCGAGGAAAAATACATCCGTGAAGACGAGCTGATCGAGAGCATTGCTAAGCTAGTGGACCAATTCAAAGCTAAAGAGCTTCGGATCCATAAAAAAATAACTCGGGAAGTACAAAAGATGAACGAACTCCATGAGATAACGATGGGCGAAGGGGCGAAAAAAGTTACGGAATTGGAGTACATCCACTACATCCTGAAGAAAGGAACTCCAGTAGAGAAAAAGGACTTCCTGTCTACTTTAGAAGGTCAGTTGTTCCTCAAAGGGGGAAAGGTCTGGTTTGAAGGGACGAAAGTTGAATAGCTCACCACGCTACATCTGCAGATTTCACCCAATGCCCCTTCCCCTCCAGGAAGCGGGAAATGGACCCTTTGCTGGACTCAAACGAAGAACTCATCATTTAACAGGGAGGCAACTTTAACAAGCTCGGCAAAAATTCGACTCTCTATCGCCCTAGGTATTAGGGTCATAGGTTCAAATGAT
>CAZHKJ010000097.1:0-3200 GCA_964533115.1 uncultured Candidatus Peribacteria bacterium
CTCACAGGACCATTCACCAAAGCGGCAATAGCCTTAAGGTGTTTTTCAGGGCTCATTTTACCTTCACGCGCAAGAAGGCTGGGATTGGTGGTGATTCCATCGAGTAAACCCCAAGAGCTGGCTTCTTCAATTTCCTTTAAATGCGCAGTGTCTAAAAAGAATTTCATGAGAAGGGTTTTAACGAGGGCGTTGAACAGTCCAATGCTAGCATTTAAGCTCAAAATTTGCTATAATAAAAATAAATCTTATCCACGCGCCATGAACCCTCAACCCTTTGATATTAAAAAAGAGCTTCTAAAAAATGAGTTCCGAGTCAGTATTTTTGGTTCAGCACGTGTAAAAGAAGAAGATCCCGTATATTGGGATGTTTATAATTTGGCCAGAGCCGTAGGCGCCATGGGAGTGGATGTGGTGACGGGAGGAGGTCCCGGGCTGATGGAAGCCGCCAGCACAGGGCATGGAGCAGGAGATAAAAAGAATCAGGCCCATAGTATTGGAATCAACATTGTGCTTCCTTTTGAGCAAAAAGCAAATCCAGGACTGGAGTACGTGGAGAACCATGAGCGATTTTCCACACGGCTGGATGAGTTTATGCTGCTTTCGAACGTAGTGGTGGTGACTCCGGGAGGAATCGGGACCTGTTTAGAACTCTTTTACACATGGCAGCTCATTCAGGTAAAGCACCTTTGCCAAATGCCCATTATATTGGTGGGGAAAATGTGGAGAAAGTTAATCGAGTGGGTGATCGACAATCCGGTGAAAGATCATTATATGGATGCCAAAGATCTTCACTCTATTGTGATCGTGGACAACTGGAAACAAGCGGTGAAAGTCATCAAAAAAGCCAAAAAAGAATTCGATGAAGGAAGCCTGGACGCTTGCCACAATTGGCAGGTCTATGGAAAAAAGATCAAAAAACTCCGAGGCCTCGTTGAAGAAGAAGAAAGGAAAAGGAAGTAAGGGGAGGGGTAGGGGGTTTACTCACCCATTAGGGGCCCCTCACTACCTCCCCAAGTATAACCAGTAAATTGATTAACTGGGGTGGGTGGTCTAGGGCTTATTTCTGCTTTCTTCTGGGTTAAATCATCAGGACGGCCAATTTGAATGCCTTGTTTTGTTTGATAGACAGCTATACGTTCGGGTAGTCCATCAAGAAAGCCAGAAGAACTCATATAGTTGCGCATCTTCAGGATGATTGCCAAATATTCTTGATCTACGGTTTCAATCTCGGCTCTAGCCGTAAATCCACTATTATAGGGTTCTCCACGCCCTCTTGCATAAAAAGTAGCTCGAGACACTCCTAACGCAGCTAGATCAGTTAAGGCCCATTTGGAGTAGGCTATCTCAGGCCTAAGATGGAGAAAAAAGGGGGTACGTCTAGGACTTCTATCCTTTAATAGATTAAGCAAATTATGTCGAGATGTTTCCTCGGGAGACCAGCATGCGTTCATAATACCCTTAATGACGGATGGTGGGAGAGGTACCGCATGATCAAGAGGAGAAGCTATAATTTTGCTATATACAGTCGATAGACGAAAGAGAGTTGCAGATGGATGTAGAGCTAAAATGGTATCGAAATTTCTACCACCTACCCCACCAGAAATAGGCCCATGCTGCCCCATAGCACGGCCTCCTCTTTTTGCGAGGTTATGCAAAAAATCTCTATTACAATAACCTAATTTATCCATTTCTTCTGTTTCATAAGGGTAATCACCAAGGTGAAAAGGGAATAATTCACTTTTGGGCGATGTATTGGTCATATTTTTAAAGAAATGAAGATCGAGACAGACTTTTAATTTAAATTGAATCAGTAGGTTACTATAAGTCTTTATGAGTAATTGTCAAGAGGTAGAGCATTGCTAAAAACGTGAAAAATGTTATAACTACTACCTATTAACTGTTCTTATGTCCGTTTTAGCAGAAGAAGATATCCCGGAAGGTCTAAGTTTCCCCCCACTCCTCCTGTCACCTGATAGATGGAATGAATTTCAGGAAAAGCTGGAAGCTCATTATTTGGCAATCATTAGCTGGGAAAAGAGTATTCCAGATGGACAGAAAGACCTAGCTCACTATATAAAACTATTTAATTTCATAGATGGTCTAGATTGTCTCAAAGCCTTCCCTCTATCGATTCCATCCGATATGGGAAAGACTGCAGGTCAGATGGTCCTTGAAAAGAAGAGGGAATTAATGGATAGGTTTAAAGAAAGAATCGAGCAGATAGCTGGAAAAGAAGTTAGAAATGACCCTGCTAAGTCCTACTTATTAGCAGGGATGGTTGAGATATTAGAACCTCAGGAGATGGCAAAGGCAAGAGCGGAGTATAGCGAAGATACCAAAAAGTTTTACTCTTTTTATACACGCCCTTTAAAAGGCATGGATGATGAAGCAATTGGAAATCTTGCCCGATTAGGGCTAATAGAAACAGAAGAAGAAGATATAAAAGGCACTTATAAAACTTCAAGCATCATAAAAATTATTGTAGCGGTATTGGAAGACCAGCTGGGTGAAAGTGTGAAAAATTTAAATCCAGAGGAGAAACTCGGTTTAGTGAAGGGCATATTAGAACATGCTTCGGCAAGGCCCGAAGGCGCGGATCAATTAATCAGTCAAATCGCCGAATTTGAGGCCTCTGGAGAGAGAGATAGTGCATCTAGAGTGGTTGAAGATTTTTTAAAGCAAATCCAGGTGCGCATCCATAATGTTATAAATAACGATTTAAACGAGTTAGAGGACAAAGATCAGTCGGGGTGGAAAGCAATCCAATTCTTGAAAGAGCATATGGATGAAGGCCCTGTACAAGATTATCTCATCACTGAAATAAGAACGGTAATGGCAAACCGAAAAAAAGATCCAATGGGGGGGGCAAGGCAAAACGAAAAAATACGGAGAAATCATCTGGAAAAAATGATAGAGGAGGCAGGAAAAGTGATGGGCTTCACTTTTGAGGTATCTGTCATGGCAGACGACTATTTCATAGCAACGGTATCCCATGAAAAGTTAGGACTTAAGCCAATTTCTTTAATCCTTATGGTTTCAAATGTAGACAATGCATACCATACAAGTACCATAGAGAATGGACGTTCTATCTCTGTAATTCGACTTAGGGAAGAATTTATTCTTGGGGGAGTGTACGAGGTTTTTGCCCATGAGCTAGGTCATGCATATAGAAATCATGCAATACCGTTTAAAGACGCAGA
>CAZHKJ010000097.1:3210-3525 GCA_964533115.1 uncultured Candidatus Peribacteria bacterium
AATGGACATTAATCCTATTTTAAATGACAGGTACGTTGCACAGTTAGTATTTTTCAGAAAGCTTTGTAGAGATCGCATACGCAATGCTAGTCCACTGCTAATAGATGAAATAGCTAATCACCCCTATTTAGCTCCACAGATACCACACCACGCTGCAAAGTTAAAATCTAATTTAGGAAAATATATTTTTGGAAAGATAGCGGCAGAGGATGGTCTGAAGATATTGGATCAATTGAAACCAGAAGAACAGGAAGAGTTTTTATACGATGTCCTTCGATTATTCATGAACTGCAGAGATAAAGATTTAGGAAAAGC
>CAZHKJ010000098.1:0-3509 GCA_964533115.1 uncultured Candidatus Peribacteria bacterium
GATGGAACTGGAGGTGGATTGGGTGACGGAGGAACAGATGATGGGGGTGATCTTTCTGGAGACGGCACGGATCCTTCCGATACAGGAACGGGCAGTGGCGGTTCAACAGGAGGTAGCTCAAGCGGAGGTTCTTCTGGAGGGGTAGCTACTCCTGGCTCTGGATCAGGTTCTAGCGGGGGCGGTACATTCACCGGTTCTGAAGAAGTGATCCTTACTGGAGAAGAAATAGCCGCTTGTGGAGAAATGAACTTTGTGGACGTGAGTGAAGATCATGAAGACTACGATGCCATCTATCAGCTCTGGTGTGAAGGAGTGATTCATGGGCGAGATGTGCTTCACTTTGTTCCTGGTGACTGGATCAAGCGAGATGAAGTTGCTAAGATCGTTGCACGACTATTTGGTTATGTAACGCTTGCTCATAGTGATATTCCTGAAGTAGCAGAAACTTCTTACACCGATGTCTCTTCAGATGAAGCTCTCGTTTATTACGTGGAAGTGATGACCGATGAAGGCTACTTTGAAGAAGAAGTGGTGGAAGGAGAATTCCGCCCACATGAAGATATGAGCTACGGTGAGATCGTTGATCTTATTGGAGCGGTAACGGGTGGAGAAGTGGCTCTTAGCGGATACGAATCTGAGGATTCCGTTGAGCGAGGAGTATTTGCAAGTTTTGTTCTGAGTTTGTTTCAATAACAGAGTGATTGTTTTGGATCTTATTAAGGGCCCCTTCGGGGGCCTTTAATTTTTATTGAGTTCAAAAGTCTTGTTTTTTTACTTGAAGGATGCTTTCATCCAGATGATCTCAAATTTTATGGCGAATCTCTCTGTTGAATTCTGTGGCGTGCGCTTCTCCAATCCCATTGTGCTTGCATCGGGTGTTTTAGGGGTCACGGCTGATAGTATGGCTCAGGTGGTTAGAAATGGAGCGGGAGGAGTGACGAGCAAATCTCTTTGGTGTCGTGAACATAAAGGGCATCCTAACCCTACCATCATTACGACCGAGCATTTTATGCTCAATGCCGTTGGTCTTCCGGATGCAGGTCCGGAAAAAGCTCGTGAAGAAATGGCTCGCTATCGTGAAGTTTCTAAGGCTCCTATGATTGCAAACATTGTTGGAGGAACTATGGAGGAGTATGTGGCCATTGCAAAAGAAGTGGCTCTCATGGGGCCAGACTTGGTGGAAGTGAATATTTCCTGTCCTAATGTAGAAGATGAATTTGGTAAGCCTATGGCATGTTCTATTGTGAAATCGGCTGAAGTGACGGCTTTGGTCAAAGAAGCTCTTCGATCGGCAGGAGCGGGCCATTTGCCCGTTGTTGTGAAGCTTTCCCCGAATGTAGAGAACATCGTTTCGATTGCAGAAAGTGTCTTGGATGCGGGAGCGGATGGAGTGACGGCCATTAATACGGTTGGGCCAGGGATGTGTATTAATATTGAAACCGCGCAGCCCATTTTAGCCAATCGTGTAGGAGGACTTTCTGGTCCAGCGATTAAACCTTTAGCGGTCAAATACATCTACGATATTTATAAAGCTCGGGCCTGTCCGATTATTGGGACGGGTGGAGTCTCCACGGGAAGAGATGCGATTGAAATGATGATGGCCGGAGCGACTTTGGTGGGTGTGGGGACGGCAGTTTGGCTTCGTGGTCAGGAGGTTTTTGGAAAAATTGTTCAAGAAATGAATGACTGGTGTGATCAAAATGGGGTTAAAGAATTAGCGGAGATTATTGGCAAAGCGCATCGTTAGTTGTTTTTATAATTCATATTTATGCAGATTCTCAATACGCTTCCACAAGTGGTTCGGATTAAAAAGATCATCCAAGAAAACGAACAAGTGAAAACTTTTGTTTTGGATATCAGTTTGGGGGCTCAGCCTGGGCAGTTTGTCATGGTATGGATTCCTCGTTTGGATGAAAAACCTTTCTCTGTCGCTATGGACAATGGGCTTGATTTACATCTAGCGATTGCAGGAGTGGGGCCTTTTTCCAATGCCCTGCATGCTTTGAAGGAAGGAGATCAGGTGGGGGTTCGTGGCCCTTTTGGTACGGAGTTTACTTGCCAGCCCGGGCAACGCCTTTTATTTTTAGCTGGGGGTTATGGAGCCGCGCCTCTTTATTATTTTGCGCATAAGGCCTCGGCTATGTCTTGCGATATTGAGTTTGTGGTGGGAGCTCGACGGAAAGATTTATTGCTTTATACGCAGCGCGCTGAACAAGTTAAAAATGTTCAGGTCCATCTTGCTACGAATGATGGCAGTGCGGGGTTCATGGGATTCAATACCGTGCTGATGGAGCAGGTTTTGGAGGCAGCCGAAAAAGAGGGAAGACCCATTGATTGTATTTATACCTGTGGTCCTGAGCTTATGATGCTCAAAGCCATGCAGGCGGCTGAAACTCGCAAGATTGCAGCGCAGATTTCGGTTGAACGTTATATGAAGTGTGGATTTGGAATTTGTGGCAATTGCTGTGTGGATGGTACAGGGGTTCCGAGCTGTATTTCCGGCCCCGTGATGTCTCTTGAGCAGGTGCAAAAATTGAAAGATTTTGGAAAATATCATCGAGATCATCTTGGGAAAAAACAATATTATAACTTATAAATGATGCAGCCTTATAAAATCGATTTCGTTCATTTCTTGGTTCGTGCCAAAGCCCTTAAGTTTGGGAGTTTTGTTTTGAAAAGTGGGCGTACAGCCCCTTATTTTTTGAATGCAGGGTGTTTTTATACGGGTGAATTGGTGCATCAACTCGGGCGTTATTATGCGGAAGCTCTTTTGAATACAGGTCTGGATCCAGATGTGATTTATGGACCTGCTTACAAAGGGATTCCTCTTGCTGTGGCCACGACGGGGGTCTTGTATAGTGATTTTAAGAAAAATCTGTCTTATTGCTTCAATCGTAAGGAAGAAAAAGACCATGGGGCGGATGCTAAAACGGTGATGGTGGGTGCGCCCCTCACCCCTGAGACTAAATTGGTTTTGGTGGATGATGTGATTACGGCAGGTACAGCCATTCGTGAAAGTGTGGAGCTCTTAAAGCGTCATGGGAATCCTCAAATGCTTGGGATTTTGATTGCACTCAATCGTATGGAAAAAAACAATGAAGGCTACAATGCTTTGGAGCAAATCCAGAACACTTTTGGGATTCCTGTCTTTAGCATTGTTACGCTCGATGAAGTGATTGAAATTTTGTATAATAAACCTGTAGATGGTGAGATTTTGATTGATGATTCTCGTATGGAAACCTTGGCAGACTATCGTAAGCAATATGGAATTTGAGGCTGCTAACTTGCGTTAGATTGATTTAAGTGTTATTTTAACTATCCTTAGTTTTTGTCTACTTCTTTTATGGGGTCAAAAGGATTATTTCTTCCCGCTGCTACGGCTGCTGTACTCGCTTTAGCCAGCCATCATCCCTCCGTGCAAGCGGAAGAAGGTCAGCCCGTGGTTCCAGAGCAAGCTCCTCAAGCCGATGCAGTGACTGAAGGTGCTGGACCGCTTGAGAATGATTTAA
>CAZHKJ010000099.1:0-3447 GCA_964533115.1 uncultured Candidatus Peribacteria bacterium
AGAATAAAATAAGAAATTGATTTTACGATATCCATCCTTTTTTTCTCCTACAGAGATTTATAAATCACAAAACTATCTCTTTCCCAGTGCAGACTTTAGGCTCTACCTGAAGCTAGTTTGTATAGTTTACCTTTTGAATTCTCATCGCATTCATAATGGCAAGTAATGACACGCCCACATCGGCAAAGACGGCTTCCCACATGGTTGCTATGCCCCCTGCTCCAAGGGCCAGCACGATTACTTTTACAGCCATCGCCAAAAATATATTTTGCCACACAATATTTTTTGTAGCCTTTCCTATTTTAATGGCTACGGGTATTTTTGAAGGCTGGTCGTTTTGAATCACGATGTCTGCCACTTCAATGGTGGCATCACTGCCCAGTCCTCCCATTGCAATGCCTACGTCGCTCAAGGCAATGACGGGCGCATCGTTGACCCCATCTCCCACAAAAGCTACGCTGGTGTGGGCTGCTTTTAGTTCTTTTACTTTATTCACTTTATCTTCCGGTAATAAATCGCCATAGGCGTATGCAATCTTCAATTCTTCAGCCACATATTTCACTACGGACATTTTATCTCCTGAAAGCATCACTACTTTCACCTTCATCTTATGCAATTCCTCAATTGCTTTTTTCGAATCGTCTTTTATTTCATCGGCTATGGTAATGTAACCCCTGTATTGTCCATTGATGGCAACCGCTACTACTGTATGAATAAGATTCTCCGGGTTAATATCAAAAGGAATATTGAATTTTTTGAGCAGTTTGAAGTTTCCCGCAAACACTTCATAAGTATCCACCACTCCTTTCAATCCATGCCCTGCAATCTCTTCCACATCCCTTACTTGGATAGTGGAAAAGCTATCGCCTACGTATTGAACAACAGCATTGGCAACGGGGTGGGTAGATTTGCTTTCCAGGGCAGCAAGTAGTTTTAGGAAAAGTTTCTCATCAAAATTATTCACCACGATTTTCTGAACTTTAAAAACACCTCGAGTGAGTGTGCCGGTTTTATCCATCACAATATTTTTAATTCCTGCGATTACATCTAGGTACTGGCTTCCTTTAAAAAGAATCCCATTTTTACTGGCTGCGCCAATTCCTCCAAAATACCCGAGCGGAATAGAAATGACCAATGCACACGGGCAGGAGATGACCAGAAAGATCAGTGCACGATACAACCAATCGTTAAACACATAAGGTTGAACAACAAAGTAAGGAAGCAAACAAATACCTAAGGCAAAGACCACCACGATAGGGGTATAGATTTTTGCAAACTTTCGAATGAATAATTCTGACTTTGCTTTTTGTTTTGTCGCGTTCTGAACAAGTTCCAGAATTTTTGAGAGCTTGCTGTCCTGATAAGCTGTTGTTACCTTTATTAAGGCAACTGAATTTAGATTAATCATCCCCGCTAAGACACTTTCTCCTTTTTGTTTGGTATCAGGCTTGCTTTCGCCTGTTAACGCTGCGGTATTGAATGCCGCTGAGTCAGAAAATAACTCCCCATCTAAAGATAATTTTTCTCCGAATTTAAGTTGTATGATTTCACCCAGAGAGACGGTTTCTGCTTTTTTGGGGAAGGCTTGATTATTTTCAATGACGACCACTTCATCGGGTCGCTGATCTAACAATGCCTTGATGTTTGATTTAGCTCGACGAACAGCCATCGATTGAAACAGTTCGCCGATAGCATAGAACAACATGACGGCTACACCTTCAGGATATTCACCAATGTAAAATGCTCCAAGGGTGGCAATGCTCATTAAAGAGAACTCACTAAAGAATTCTTTTTGAAGCATCGCTTTTATTGCATCTTTCATTACAGGTAAGGCAACGGGAAGATAGGCGGCTGCAAACCAGGCCATGCGAAACCAACCAGCAAAAAAAGTTTGTTTTATAAAGTGATCGAGAAGGATTCCAGTCATCAGCAGTACAAAGCTAATGACGGAAGGAAAATACTCCTTCCACTTTTCCAAAAAACTAGCCTGCGAACCTTGACCCCCCTCATGACAATGATCACTCTCAGACTCTGCGTTTATTTTTTCTTCCTGCGTACAGCAGGTCATTTTACCCTGTGCATCGTAAGTATGTTTGTGGTTTAGGTTATTATTTATCATTTATAATCTCGATCACTCGGCCTCAATTGCATTTTTAAGATCCGAGTAACTTAGTTTTTGCAGGAGCTTTCCATTGACAAAAAATGTGGGGGTGCCCTTTACACCCAATGATTTCCCATCGCTGATGTCTTGAGTGAGTTTTGCTTTTAACGCAGGGTCGGCATAAGATTTATTAAATTCCTCAATATTGAGTCCGAGCTCTTGAGCATATTTTTCAAAAATAGGCGCAGCAGATTCTTTGAGATGACCCCATTGAGCTGCTCTTTCCAGTAAGATGTCATACATTTCCCAATATTTATTTTGCTTTCCGGCCCCTTCCAAAGCGAGAGCGGCAGTTTCTGAATTGCCATGATACAACATATAGCGAGCGACAAATTCAATGTCCTTGGGATAATCCGCAAGAATCTTTTTTAGAGCAGGATGAAAAGCCGCGCAGCTTTCACATTCGGGATCGAAAAATTCGACTAGCAAAACTTTTGCTCCGCTTGGTCCCTTAGTGTAATTACCTTTGCGAAGTAAGTTGGAGGGCATGGAATCCATTCGAGCTTGTTTCTTTCGAGCCTCCATAAAATACCCGCCAATCAAACCGAGAATGATGAGCCCTATAACTGGAAAGATAATAAGTTTTATATTGTTTTTCACACTGACTCCTTTTTTGTTTTCTTTGCGAATAAAATTAATAAAACGAGAATACTTGTCTGGCTCAGCAAGGCCATGAGGGGGATGGAAATAAAACCAAAAAGCTCAAACTGCTTTTCGGTGCAAGAAACTCCACCTGAACAGGGAATGAGGGGCTCAGCAACGAGATGGTAGTACAAAAGATTGTGATAAAAAGAGATCCCCCAACCAATCAAGGTGAGAGGGAATGCATACCAAAAAATCAGGACATCCTTTTTCAAAAAACCAATCGCAAGGACAATTCCGAGAGGAAAAATAAAAATCCGCTGATACCAACAGAGAAAACAAGGTGGAAGTTCCAGGATAGAGCTAAAAAACAATGATCCGGCAATGGAAATGATTGAAATCAGCCAAGCGACATAAATAAATGCAAAGTTATTTTTAAGTGTCATGATTTCTCCAGACGGTCGTCAGTTTTTCATTTCGCAGATTGCTCCAGTTCAGATTCTAACACCGAACGAAGTCGTTCAGCATTTGACCAATCCAAGAACAAACGGCCATTAATATAAATAGTAGGAACTCTGCTCACTTTGAACTGAATTGCAGTGGCAATATCCTCTTGTAAAAGTTCGTTGGTTTTTTCTGAACCCATACAATTTTCAAAAGAAAGACGATCCATTCCCAATTCAACGGCCACGGATTTATAATCG
>CAZHKJ010000100.1:0-3438 GCA_964533115.1 uncultured Candidatus Peribacteria bacterium
TATTCGATGTATTCAAAAGTCTGTTTTTGAAGGAGAGGATTGCTTTGTTTTACGCCAATTTTTTTCAGTTTTTCAATGTAGTTTTCAAGATCTAATTTTTTACTTCGTACAACAATCTGAATAGGAAATTCTAAAGAATTGAGGAAGTTTTGATAGGAGTAGATCACGGCATTTTGCTCTTCTTCGGACTTTAGATTCAGGTTCACGCTGGATACTTTTAGAATCCCTCGTAGGCCTCCATTTTTAAGTACCGCACTATCTTCACGAATTTCGGTGACTTTAAGGTAAAGTTGCGTACTTAAACGCTTATCTTTTTTATTTCCTTTGATGGAATTTTTGGTGTCTGGGGCTAGGGGAGGGGGAGTGCTCATGTGTTTTGAGGTTTACCGTAAGAATCCAAAATTTTTGTGATTTGGCCGATGTTTTTGATGTGTTCACGATCTCTATCGGTTTTATTATCTTTTTTTGAGTCAGTTTGCGCTTTTTTAGTGTTTTTTGCAAATAGGCTGTGTTCATAAAGATCTCCAGCGCCCATGATGAAGGTGCGTTTTTGTGGATTAATGAGTTTCTCCGCCATAAGAAAACACCATCTTCCGAATGAAACTCCCGAAATTTGTATAAAAGTGAACATGAGAGTCAATCCTCCTGTAAAAATGGGTAAAAGGATCCAGAGTCCTATGTCATAGCGACTTCCAAAATAGTTGTAGATGACATAAGTGATGGCGCCTCCTATTCCCAGATAGATCAATTGTCGTAGGGTTAGGGGGCCCACAATTTTATCTTCTATCTGTACGTTTTGGGGGATTTTATATTGCATTTTTGATCGAAAGGCCGTTTTTTTGTTTTTATATCTATTCATCATACCTGTTTTTCTGTTTTTTTTCAATTATCTTTCCACTAATTGTTTTGGATTTGGGGCTGTGTTATAAGAAAGTCATATGCTCACTCATCGTCTTGACGCGCAGCTCCTTAAAACTCGTGACTCTTATATTTTGAAGCTCAAGGAGATGGGGATCAAAACTTTGGAGGATCTCTTGACCTATTTCCCTCGAGCTTACAGAGATGAGCAGGCTTTTACGAAAATCAATGAACTCCGTACGGATGAGGTGAATGTCCTTAGAGGGAAGCTCAAGTCCATACTCAATGTTCCCACAAGGGTGGGAGGTGTTTTGACCCGTGCGGTGGTGGAGGACGATACCGGCGAATTGCCTGTGATGTGGTTTAATCAGCCTCATCTCAAACAGTTGTTTTTTAAGGGGAGTGAGATCATTTTAACCGGTAAACTGAAGTTTGAACGAGGGCGAGTGATGATGATGAGCCCTCAATATGAAAAACCTTCAGGAGTGCTTTTGCATACGGGCCGTATTGTGCCTGTGTATCCGGAGAGCGAAGCAATAACTTCAAAATGGCTTCGGGAAAAGATATTCCATCTGCTTCCTTATGCTAAATTTTTTGATGAATATCTTCCTTCTTGGGTTTTGCAAGGGGAGAATCTACTTTCTTACAGTGAGGCGATTTACCATGTTCACTTTGCTAAAGATGAGGCTTTTTTGAAGCGAGCTAAGGAACGTTTGGCCTTTGATGAGCTGTTTATCTTGCAATTCATGGCTCTTCGTCGGAAAAAAAGATGGCAAGAAGGTTTTTCGGGGATAAAAAAACAAATGGACTCAAAACTTGACATGGGGCCGTTTTATTCGGCTTTGCCTTTTGAGCTCACTGGGGCTCAAAAACGCAGCATTGCAGAAATTTTTGAAGATTTACAGAAGGAATTTCCCATGCTCCGTTTGGTTCAAGGAGATGTGGGTGCGGGTAAAACAGCTCTAGCGGCCGCAGCCATTTTTGCGATGATTCGATCGGGATATCAATCGGTGCTCATGGCTCCTACGGAAATCTTGGCGCGTCAGCATTATAAAAATTTGACGGCTTTATTGGCTCGTTTTGGCTTCAATATTCAGCTTCTTACCGGTTCAATGACGGCGACCGCGCATGCCGATGTGGCGACTCAATTGGCCACGGGCACCTGTGATTTAGTGATTGGTACGCATGCTCTTATTCAGGATGGAATCCATTTTCCGCGCCTCGGCTTGGTTGTGATTGATGAACAGCATCGTTTTGGAGTGAAACAGCGGGCTAAGCTCAAAGCTCAAGGCTTCCCGCATCTTTTAAATCTTTCAGCGACTCCTATTCCACGAACGATGGCTTTAACCATTTATGGGGATCAGGACCTTTCTATTTTAGATGAACTGCCTCCTGGACGAACGCCCATAGTGACTCGTCTTGTACCGGAGCATAAGCGTCGGGATGCTGAACTTTGGGTCTCCGATCAAGTGGCAAAGGGCCGCCAAGTCTTTATTGTTTGTCCTTTGATCGAGGAATCTGAAGCGATTCAGGTTAAAGCAGCTACTTTAGAGTATGAACGTTTATCCAAAGAAGTTTTCCCGGAACATCGTTTGGCGCTGCTTCATGGCAAAATGAAAGCGGACGACAAAGAAACGGTGATGCAGGCTTTTTCATCGGGACTTGTTGATATTTTAGTTTCGACTTCTGTAGTTGAAGTCGGTATTGATGTGCCTAATGCGAGTATTATGATCATCGAAGGCGCCGATCGCTTTGGTTTGGCTCAGCTCCATCAATTTCGTGGTCGAGTCGGACGTGGAGCGCATCAGTCCTATTGTTTCTTATTTACGCAGTCCGCTTCCGATGATGCGCTACGCAGGCTTAAATACATGGTGGAATTTAATTCCGGTTTTGACTTGGCGGAGAAAGATCTTGAGTTGAGAGGTCCGGGTGAAATTTATGGCGTGAAGCAAAGTGGGATTCCAGACCTACGCATGGCTAGCTTTGGAGACAAAGCATTATTGGATCGTGTTAGAACGAATGCCGCACGACTTGTGGAAGAAGACCCTCAGCTCAACTCTTATCCGGTTTTAGCTTCTAAGATCGCTAAGTTTGAGGCTCAGATTGAAATGGTGGACGCAGCTTAAACGTATTTCTCTAAAAATAATGCGTATAGATGTATATTTTATGTTATCTTTTTCGCGCCTTAATTTTTTTTTGATATGGGTCGTCGAGCAATACCTTGGAACGATACGAGTATCATGAATGCAGTTGAACGCTTTCGTGAAGAATTTGGTAGAGATCCGACATCACATGATTTCCAATTTACGGGATACCTCCCAGATCCTGAAACGATTCGTAGGCTTTATGGTGGGCTGCCTCTGTTTAGGAAGAAATTTGCTTTTGACGTTGAGGATTACACTAAAGGAAAAGTTCGATCTGAATTAAATAGATCTTTGAATGATCGAGCTAAGGTTGATGAAGAAAAGATTCTAACTCATCTTATTGCTCGTTTCGGTGAAATATGTGTGCATAAAGAAAGAGAATTTGCTTATCGTAATAGAGTTGATTTTCAGGTTTATTATGAGGGTGGTATATTTG
>CAZHKJ010000101.1:0-3306 GCA_964533115.1 uncultured Candidatus Peribacteria bacterium
AGTTTGTTCTTCAAAATATCTGCCTCGTCACCTCCTGCGTTATATCGCGAAACCCCTGCCATATTTCTTCAATTTATTGATAGCGGTCTTATTATTTTTTGCTCGCTCAAAACTAAGACCTTCCAACCTTGAAGAAGCACTGACAACTCTATAAATCATTGCCTTTCTCTCCGCAGGTGTCATAGCCATTTTCATGTATCCATTTTACGTGAGAAATAGGCCTTTTACTAGCAAACTTTTTATATTTTCTGAACTTTTTTGCTTGTGATTCGGTTGGGCGTTAGCTTTTTTTAAATAAAAATTCTTCGTATTCCTTGCCTTCTATATCGTCCAGGATTCGATAGACATTTTTCGTCAATTGATCGACAACTTTCTCATTATTCAAAGACATATTCATTCCAAAAACTTTATCTTTCTTCAAACGGATGAGTATGGGGACCACTTTTCGACTTTCTGTGACAAGGAAAACGATCATCCTAGCCCCATTTTTCTTCCCTATTCGTACCTTGAAGAAGCGAAAAGCTCGTGCATTTGAGGGTGCTTTGACTTCAGTAGCCAATCCTTTCAAGACTTTTTTCCCTCCATCTAGAACATCTTCCAAATCGATAAAGCGGCTCAAAGGAGCCAGCTCGTGCCTTGCAATGTACTTTGTAAGGAGAAGCATTAACGGAGTAGTTTAGCTAATTTGCTGGCCGCCGCATTGAGTTTTTCATCTTCGAAAAAAAGCTCTTCTACTTCAGGCTCTTGATCGGAAGTTTCAATACTCAGTGAAATTTTTCCTTCTACATAGCCTCTCATAGCGTAGGTTAGCAATGCTTTAAGCGTGATGCCCTGGCTTTTAGCTTTTTTTAAGGCTCGATTTTTCAACTCTTCATCTGCGGTGAAAGAAACTTGGCTAGTCATAAACTATTTATTAAGTAGTTTAAGTATATATTAAAACTAGTTATCCGACAAATTTTTCCTAGTTTTTACACTTTTTCGACTTTCTGAACTTTTTGAACTTTTGGATGGTCCCACTAGTCCCTCGACTTATTTTTTACTGGTTATTCGATTAAGTTTGCGCTGAAGTCTTGTTTTGAGAGATCAGCCATGGTAAGGTTCCGAACCTAACAAGCACCTATGAGAAAAGATATTGGAATAATAAAGGAGCTCGACCCCGCAGACATAGAAGCGGTTGAAGCCTACGGACCTAAGAGATCCTTAAGAAACAAAATAGATAGACGATTTCTTGAAAAGGAAACCGTTACTTCTCCAGAAGAAGATGCTATTCATGCTCTCACCAATCCAGATGGAGTTCTTATCCCTGGAGATGGATATGCATCTCACGATTTTAGAGATCATCCAGACCTAGAAAAACATATTGATACTCTAAGAGCAGCATGGAGTGATCCTTCTCATCCAAGCCATAAAACGCTTCAAGTTTTAGAAAGCTTGCTTGCTAGACGCAAAGCAGTTACCACAAGATCCATTCAAAGACCGAGAGAGGAAGATTTAGATTATGAAGTGGCTTGGCGGAGGGTAAACGGACAAGATGTTTTAGTCATGGGGTTTACCCATAAATTAGATTGTTACGAGGCCAATAGAGGATTCTACCGAGAGATTCTAGGGAATTCAGCAATGCTCGTTACCGAAGGTCTTCAAACTGTCCGATTGGGCTACAGTATGCAGGCGTCTTGGGCTCAACCAAAAGAGACTGTTTTTGGATATATCATGAGAGATGCAAATGAGGTGAACCCTAACATGCTCTTTGGTGACAACGATCCAAGGGACGAAACAGAAGTCATACTAGATGAAGTTGAGAGTGCTCGCCCTCATTTATCACAAAGATACTTAGAGGCTTTTTATGCTCATTTAAGTGAAGTCTCACCTTCTATTGCTAGAAAGTTAAAATCTGTAGATGGCTTACGAACCGTGTTGCGAGGATATGCTCACGACGCTCTAATGCAGAGAGCTAAGAGAAACTTCCTGTCCAACGGAGCTTTATACTGCCCATTCCCACATCTTGACCTGGATGCGCAGGGGAGAGCTATTTTAAGTGAAGAAAGAACTGGTCTTGAGTTAGGTGGATTGACCAATCGAGATGCAGTGAGCGCATGGACTCTCAGAATGGTTATGAACACGTTAGGAAGTAAAAATACTTTAGACGGGCCAATTATTGATATCCAAGGAGCGCAACACATTGACAACAAGGTTTACTTTTTTGACCACCCCAACGAGGCTTACGTGAATATCCGTAGACAGCCTCAATTTGCCTTCTTACCCGAACGTGGACGTTTTTCTGCGGAGAGATTTATTCCGCCCCAGAGTAGGCAGAATCAAGAGATGATAGAATGGATGGTTGATTCGGGTGTGTTTGGGCTGAATCCTCATAAAGACGAAGCCCCTCAAGGTTTTTATGAAACCAATGGATTTGCTTTTGCACGAGCTACGGATGGAAAGTTCCAGTTTTGCCAACCTTGAGTAGCAAACTTTTTCTAGTTTTTACACTTTTCCGACTTTTTGTGGTCACACAAGTTCCTCTACTTATTTTTTGGTGATCTTGCGTAAAAGCCTAAGGTAGAGCCTTTCCCCTTTTAGACAAAAAATGGTGAGCCTGCTAAACTATTTTCAATTAATCTTCTCCTATGAATTTAACTCGACTGAGCGCCAATATAATCTGGAGCTCAAGTGTTTTGTCCTTTGCATTCTCTACCCTGGCCTTGCTAAAAATTTTACTCCTTGAGGTTTTGGTTCGTACCGTACAAAACAATCCAGATGGTTTTGAAAAATTTCTCCCATTTTTTGATCACATGTTCAACCCAGCTAAAAATGGTGCGGCTGTTTTAGTCCCTGTATTTGGGATTTTAGCAGCTGCCTTTCTCTACCTCGCATCAAAAAAGTTTCCTGCGAGTAAATGGAAGTTGGCATGGGGAGTCAGTGTGTTTTTACTGGGCGCTTTCGCCTTTCAACTCACTCCACTATTTGGACTTCTCACGACTCTTGGTGGTATTTTGGCGATCTGTGACTCACGCGAAATAAGGAAATAACAGTTTAGGGCCCTTTCCTCACTGCTTAAGTTTTTTTATTATGCGCAAGAAACAGCAAAGCAATGATAACTAAAGCGTAAACCCCAACACTCAACAGAATTAGGGCACCATCCGTACAATCATGGGAATCCACCACTCATAAAGTCTCCTTTGATAGAAGGTTCAGTAGTAAAAATCTTAACTGACCCCCAGATAAATAAAATGGCAAGAAAAAATGCTAAAGCTCTAAAAAGGCCCCAGTTTTTTCAGTTGTCTGAATGAGAAGAGGGAGGACTGCTTT
>CAZHKJ010000102.1:0-2224 GCA_964533115.1 uncultured Candidatus Peribacteria bacterium
AGTTTATTGCTCGTACTGGGGTATTTAGTTTTGATCATAAGCAAAATGAAGGCTTGATGCTTTGCTTGTATTGCGAAGAAACCAGCGAAACCACCCTTAAAAATGCTCAGGAATATCTTGCCTTTTTACAGACAGAATTGGAAAAAGGAGAGCTTTCTGATTATGAGGTTACTTACCTTAAGGGTGAGAAGCTTGCGGTAGAGAAGCAGGTTAAAAGAGGCTAGGCAGGGGATTAGCTGCTTATTTGGCGGCGATTGCTTCTGGGATGGAGTCTTCTCCTTGGGGGATTGCTTTAGGTTGAATTAAGAAAAAATCTGATAAATCTCCTTCATTCAATAGTCTTACGCTTACAGTGTCATTTAGGATTTTTCTCTCAGCAGTTAATATTTTTGCTGTATCTTGGTGGGTTTTTATTACGGGGATGGATGTTACTGCAACTTCTAGGGATAATCCTAGTGCTTTATTTTTAACTTGGATTTCTGTTCCGGCTAATTGGTTTAGGGATATTTGGTTAAAAATAAGATTTAGGATTTTTTTTTGCCACTGATTTCTCAGTGAATTTAAAATATCAGGGCTAATTGTTAATGGGTTTAAAAATTTTAAATCTCCATCATCTATTCCTGCCTCTGCTAATTGAGCTAGGAATATCTCTAGGTGTTTTTTTTGTTCGTCGATATGACCTACCAGAGGCGATTTGGCTTTGACATTATTACCACTTGCAAAGCTATTTGCGATTCCATGTAATGCATAAGGCCTATTTTGATCAGACCTATCTTTTATTAATACTGTTGTTGGTGCTTCGTGATTTACTAAGTATCCAAAATCTTCCATGGTTTATGTTTTAGATCTTTACTTTACAAAATAAAAATTTATTTTTCAACTCAAATTTCTTGATCCGCCTTGTTTTTGGGTTTTTATAAGGATTTTGAAGGCTATTCTTTGTCAGATAAGCCTTATTGTGAAGCATTTTACACTTAGATGACTTTGTATCAATGTTTATTTACTGTCCTAAATAGACTGCTGCCATACAGGTGTCGTCTCTTCTTCTTCGTTTTGGACCTGTAGCTTCATAGATCTCATATGGAATATCTGCTTTATATTCAGCCAAATCTTTTGAGTAGCTTAATAACTCAATCGCTTCTTCTAAGATGCCATCGGAGCCGAATATTAGAGAAGTACCTTTATGAAAAGGGATAACTGCTACAGCATTTCCTAGATCTTCATTCTCCCATCTGTTTTTATTACGTTCACCTGCTGAGACGAAACTAGTTAATCCTTTTTTTCTATGGGGTAGTGCTAATTTTTCCATAATTTCATCCATAGTATCTCCTCTTGCTTCCCATTCATCTAATGTTTCTGTTCTTGGTAAGAGTTTTTTTCTACCAAAAAATGCATGTATTCTACCTTCTTCATCCACTTCTCCACAGAACCCATCCCCCAGATGGAGCACGTAAGCTATTTTTCTGTGTATATCCAAAAGAGCAATCATTACCGATGCGGCTAGCTTTGCTTGATTTGGTTTATTATTAGATTTTTCTTTTATGATTATTTGTTGCAAAGATTTTTTTATGATTTCTTGGAAATCATCTATACTTGGCAATGTTTGAGTTTCTTCTACGATGGTACGTGCTACTGTTTTTGCTATTTCTTCTGCAAAACGCTTCGTTGCTTCATTAGAGGTTCCTTGACTGACACCATCGGCTAAACAAAATCCTATCATATGTCCTTTTAAAGCTACTGCGATTGCATCTTCACATTTATTTCCATTGTTACGACTATATTTGGAGTCCACTTGTGCAGTTACTCTAATAGCCATACCATTTATTTCTGTAGTAATTTCTAATGGCCCTGTGTCTGGGACTGGATGGAGTGATTGTATTTGATCATTCCTGTTAGATTCATTCATTTCGCCATTTTCCTGTTCAGGATTCATAAATATTGTATAAGTCAGTTTATAACCTTATACATAGATTATGTTTTTTGCAAGTTTTATTGAATTTTGTGCTTTGACTGAAAACGTTCCACCAGTCCACGGTTGATTTCGCTGATCAATTGAGGGCCTTCATAAATCATTCCAGTGATGAGCTGGATGAGATCAGCTCCCGCTTCTAATCTTTCCCAAGCATCCTGGGCTGAGAAAACGCCTCCGCAAGCAATTATGGCCATCTTCCCTTGAGTTTTAGCTTTTATATATCGGACTTGAGCGATGGCTGATTTTTCAATT
>CAZHKJ010000102.1:2234-3157 GCA_964533115.1 uncultured Candidatus Peribacteria bacterium
CACCCACGCCCCATTCATGTTTTTTGGTCAGGTTTGTGCAAATAAAACCGTCAATACGATGTTTTTCTGCGATTTTTATGATCTCATCTATTTCAGCTGTGGATAAATCGGGTGAAAGTTTTAGAAAAACTGGCTTTTTGCTTGCTATGGTATCTAACTTCTTAAGGAGTTTTTCTAGGCGGATAGGATCGCTAAAGGGCTGTCCACCGTGGGCATTAGGACATGAAAGATTGATGGTTGTATAAGCACCTATGTCTTTCATCGCTTCAAATGCCTTTGCGTAATCTGCAATACCTAGGTCTGTTTTGCAGGTTTCAATAGAATTGGTTTTAGCAATACTTGTGCCTACCACTAAGGGGAATTTCTTTCCTTTCAAACGTTTTTTAATGGCGTCCGCACCATCATTCAGTAGCCCATAATACACACGAATGCTTTTCAACTCTGGATGTCGCCAGAGTCGTGGTTTTGGATTTCCTGCGCAAGCTTCACCTGTGATTGATCCAACTTCTACAAAACCAAATCCAAGGTGTGGAAGAATAGAGATGAGGTGGGCATTTTTGTCGAATCCAGCGGAAAGTCCAATAGGATTTTTAAAATGGATGCCTGCCACAGTGCGTTTTAAAAGAGGATGGCTGTAGCCAAATAGGAGCTGGGTTAGCCCACGTGTGACTGGATTTGATCCTATTATTCGTCCTAAAATGCTAAATGAATCGTGAACCCACTCGGGGTCCATTTTGAAGAGGATTGGCTTTAATATTTTGGTGTAAAGCTTTTTTAAAATCGCGTTGCGGATTTTTATAAAAATATTCACCCCTTTAACAGAAAAATTCATGATAGTCGTGGATGCGTGGATCTAGCACAAGGATTTGTTTTTTCTTCCACTCGTTCCCCAAAAACTGCGTGATGATTCCTTGGAAACGGAG
>CAZHKJ010000103.1:0-3090 GCA_964533115.1 uncultured Candidatus Peribacteria bacterium
TCTCGATATTTTACAATCACTGCGGTTTGGATGTTTTCAATAAATTCACTGATGATTTCAACGGAGACATCCAAATATCCGCCCCCGTTTCTCCGCAAATCCAAAATTAAAGCATCGGGCGACTCCAAAAGAATACTTTGAGTGGCTTCTTTAAACTCGTTATAAGTATCATCTCCGAATTGGTAGAGTGAAAGATGAGCAATGATTTGGCCTTCGGTTTCAATGTATTCCAATTCAAGACTCGGCACCTGAATTTCTTGACGAGTGATCAGCTTTTCCAGAGGTTCATCCTCCCCTTCTCTTAGTAAAGTCAGGGTGACTTGAGTGCCTTCTTCACCGCGGATTTTCATAATCGCTTCCCACAAAGAATATTCACTGGCGAACTCTCCATCGATGAGGTAAATCTCATCTCCAGGGAGCACTCCCGCCGCTTCTGCGGGAGAATCTTTGATGGGGCTCACAATGATCAAGCGGCCTTCCTCAACCGTAAGTTCAGCCCCAATCCCCTCCAGTTCCCCATTTAAACTGCTGTTGAATTGAGCGGTCTCTTCAGGATCCATGAAAACCGAGTAGGGGTCGTCCAAGGAGTCTACTAAACCGCGAATAGCTCCATAGGTTTGTGCCTGAGAGTCAATGGCTTCAATATCGACATAACTTTGGTTGATGAGCGTTTCTACATCCCAAAACAGATTCAGGTCTAAATCAGCAGGACTGGAGTTTTCGGAGGGGGCTTCTTCGTTATTTGGAGTGACTACATTAAAAAGCAACTGCCCTTGCCAACCAATAGCGGCTCCTATGAGGAGGAAAGCGAGGGCTCTTATGGACGTGTTTTGTTTCGACATGGTTTGAGATTAAGCACGCTCACTATACGCCGTGACGAAGGCTTTTCAAAGCGCTGATTGATACAGAATTTTGTCCGTATTTTTTAAGAAAAAATTCAGGATTTTTGATGGAGATATTTTTTATAGTTCGAAGACTTTAAAACCCTTTTTATGCGTTATTTCCTTGCCGCCATCCTTATCCTTTTAACGCTCTTTGCCGTAGTCCAAAATCACCAATCCACCACGACTCACCCCTTGCTGGACCTTCCCTTCCAGATCACTTTGCCCGCTCATTATCAGCTCACCGAATCCCCCACGGCCTATTACTTTTCATCCGAAAGGGAGGCCGTCACCTTTATTTTCAAAAAAACACCGGAAGAAAAAGCGTTCACGGAGCTCTTTGAAGGAGGCTACACTATTGTCACAGGAACCTCGAATGGAATCTGGGTGATATGTGGAAAAGAAAACGCAAAGCAGTGTTTCGTGCAAAACACCGCCTCTCCCGAGTTCTACCCCTTAATCATAGAGGGGATTGAAAACAGTTTGGATGAAGACGAAAGTTTGCCCCATCAAATACAGCTCCAAATTCAAGCCGACTGAGGTATTTGAGGCGGGGCTTTATAGGCCAAGAACTTTGTTAACACGATCGTGCACCACGGATGTCCCATCTAAGACAGGGTTTGCCCAGGGATTTTCATTCGAAGCAGGTGGCCCAAACCCACCCTCTGTCATAGCAAGGCCGTTCATCCAGTCCAGACTATCACCTGCGGACATACCGTCTTTATCCAAGGAAGCTTCGCCTCCGTCTGTTCCAGGTTCTCTAATATTCATATTTATTTTTGTTAAAAATCAATCCATTATAACATCATTTCTAGTTCTTGGCTAGAGCTTCCTCAAGGGGGCAATGCTGGCGGAAAGTTTTTTGATGCCGACTCCTTTAAAAGCCACGGTGAGCATGCTTCCCCGTACTTCTATAATCACTCCTTCCCCAAAAAGTCGGTGCTGAACTCGATCGCCATCATGGAATTCTTCAGGGATGATTCCGTTCTCATCTTCCATGGGGATGGGGCGATTTTCAGGATCTTCAGGTAAGAATTCCGCTTCAGGCACAAAATCGAGATGGGGGTTTAATCCTGAGCCGGAGAGGTCCTTCGTTTGCAAAAAGCCGCTGCGGGAAGAGTTCCCAAAACCAGATTGAGGCAGATTCCCAATCACTAAATCCTCCGGCAGATCATTTAAAAATTGAGAAGGCGCATTCTGCTTGAACTCTCCAAAAAGCATGCGTTGCTTGGCATAAAGCAAATAGAGATGAGTCATGGCTCGAGTGATGCCCACGTACATGAGTCGACGTTCTTCCTCAAGCTCTTGCGGCTCATAAAGACTGCGGGAGTGAGGGAAAATACCTTCTTCCAAGCCCGTAATAAAGACGATGGAAAATTCCAAGCCTTTTGCACTGTGCAAAGTCATGAGAGTGACGGAATTGGGCCCATCCTCCAGTACGTCCAGATCAGACATCAAGCTGACCTCTTCCAAAAAAGTCGCCAGTGAAATGCGCGGCTCCAAGGCTTCATATTTGTCGGCAACGGTAATCAGCTCTTCAATATTTTGAAGTCGAGCCTCCCCTTCGGGCGTACGATCCGCCGTGAGCATGTCGCGGTAGCCCGACGCGGAAATGATGTGTTTAATGAGACCCGCCACCGCAAACTCTTCCGATAAATCACGAAATGTATTCAACATTTTCGAAAAAGATTCGAGAGCCGGCGAGCTCTTCGTTTCCAGCACTTTACCCATGGCACTAAAAAAGGAAAGATCGGAAACAGCGGCTTCATTTTGAATGGTTTCAATAGCTTTGGGGCCGATTTTACGCGCCGGCGTATTGATGATGCGGAGCAGGCTGACGCTGTCATGAGGATTTTGAACCACCCGAAGGTAGGCAATGATGTCTTTGATTTCCTTGCGAAGATAAAATTTCACCCCACCCACCATTCGGTACGGAATTCCAAAACGCATAAAAGCTTCTTCAATGGCTCGTGACTGAGCGTTGGTTCTATAGAGCACGGCAAATTCACGGTAATCAGGCCCGGTGCCGAGCGGAGATTTTTGAGTATTTTGGCGAGCATGTTCCAACACCGTATGCGCCACTTTGTAAGCCTCATCTCTTTCGTCCCGCGCGGTCCACACGCGGATTTTTTCACCTCCTGTTTTTTCGGTCCAGAGGCGTGTTTGTTTTAGGGGGGGATTTATTTCGATGTTTGTGTGTGCGGCAGTT
>CAZHKJ010000104.1:0-3021 GCA_964533115.1 uncultured Candidatus Peribacteria bacterium
AGCTCCCTTCATTGATTCAACAGCACTCCACTCTATTCGCAGTCCATCCATTACCCCGCTTTCATCTGCTCTAACGGCCATCACTCCGTTCTCTCCAAAAGAGTCTATCCCCAGGCTACCATTACGCCAAGAGTCTAGTTCTCGCGTGGCTCCCGAATACCAAAGACCTCTCTTTATCCCTTCCATACGAACTATATCGTAAGGCTTTTTCTTTTCAGGTGTCCAAATTCCTTGATTCTTGTTCTGATTAGCCATCAGCGCTTCTAACGCGAATGGATTTCTCAAACTTCCATAAGTGACAAGTCCGGGCCGAATGGCTTTTCCAGCTTCAAGACAGCTCTTGACCTCCTGGTGAAAACTCTCGAGCCATGCTTCAGGGTATGAAAAACCATTAGCCTGTATCTCCTCGCTCTTATTTATAGATTGGATCATTGCTTCCATAGATTGGATCCTTGCTCTCGCATGATCCCCAGTCCATCCCGATTCCCTTGATTCTTTGCTCATGCCTAAGTTTTTACTTATTGGATATTGCCATTGCATCTATTTTTACGTATAGTGCTTCTGCGGGGTAGAGCAGTGGCAGCTCGCAAGGCTCATAACCTTGAGGTCGTTGGTTCGAATCCAACCTCCGCAACCAACTACTTTTTGGCTTTTCTAAGCTGTTTTTTTATTTGAATTCAGTCTGTATTTAGCATTAATGGAAGAAATCAGATTAAACAAAAAGGATGCTGCAAGTCAACAATTGGAAACCACCTGTTTGCTGTTTTTAGGGGAATGTGACCCTGTTTCGATTCATACTTTAGCAAATGCTGCTCATGATATTTTGATGAATTTGGGCAAACCAAAAAATATCACATCTATACTGAAAGAAGATGTAGTTAAGCAGTTAAAACTTCCAGACGAAAAAAGTTTTCGTAAAAACAATCTCAATAAAGCTAGAGATTTCTTTAAACATGCTGATACAGATGCAGAAGAAGTGCTCAACTTTGAGCCACCGATGAATGAATTATTATTACATTCTGCAATTCGTTTATATGAAAGGCTTTTTGAGGAAAAAGGTTATTGGATGGGAGCTTTTGATTTTTACCTGATTTTGGCAGAGCCAGGTTTCTATATGGGTGAAGATCAAGTTAAGAAAATAGAGAGCATTCGGATTAAGGGGAAAATCAGTAAAAAAGTTTGTTTAATAACTCGACTAGGTGAAAGAGGATATAAATCGTTTGAAGAGGCGCTTAAGTTTGAGTAAATCAGGTAAAATTTTGCAGTTTTCTTAACATACAATCTCTTCCGCCCACACAAATCTCTTCGCAATTTAACCCCTTTTGAGTACTATATGCGCAAGCAATCTCCCCATTCCAAATCTTCTCCCGAATTGTTCAACATGTACTGGACGAGTACAAGGACTTGACTTATCTCCAAATAGCTGTCAAGCTTGCTTTTCTTGAAGCTCGCCCTAAACCCATGCGAAATCTTTTATCTATTGCTGCCCTGGGCTTAGCTGCCTCCTGTACGGATACGGAGCCTGGTAATCCACCACAAACAGAAACTTCTCCCGCAGTGCAATCTATTATGCCTACTGCTGATGGCCCTGACGCTTCAGCTCACGTCAGTATTTCACAAAATCAGTATGCTCAAGCTGTTTCAGTGGCCAGCTCTCTCTTCACTGAAACAGAATTAAGGAGACAAAATGATTATCCAGGTATGGCACCTATGTGGGGTGCTTTGAAAACATATGGCGATTATGATCTAACCGTAAACCTCACTGGTGGAGAATCTCCCAATATGAGAGTTTACCTTGATGGTTCTTTTGGAGGTCTTACATTTGAGACTAGACTCGCTAGTGATGGATGCTCTTTTAGTACTTATTTTGACACTCCAAACCATGATGATGGTCAGGGCCTAACCAGCGTTGTTTTTCACTCCCGAGCTCAAGATGTTTTAGAATCACCTCTTTACTTAGCAATGTGTGAAGAAATGGTTAAGAAAATCGGCTTGCAAGTAAGGCAACCAGAGCCTCTAGCAGAATCCAACTTTAACTCGCTTTTCACGAGCTATCCCGCTAAAAGTATCGCAACGAACTGATATTGATATAGCCTCCTCTCAAAACAAGCTCGTCTGGCCTTGTGCTAGGTCTGTGTTTTTCTTGGGAAGATTTTGGAGATGAGGGAAGTTCTTGAGCTCTTTTAGGCCCCCTGCTTCTAGCGCTTTAGTGAATTTAAGAAAGAGTTCGGCGGTAGCACGGGCGTCGTGGATGGCACGATGGGCCTGAGGAAGATCAATCTTAAAGGTTTCAGCGAGAGTGCCCAAGCCATAACGAGGTAAATTAGGGTGCACAGTCTTTGCCAACTTAAAAGTGCACAAATAAGGATTGTTGAGTTCGCTACGTCCCATGCGACGTAAATGGCTATTGAAAAAGCCATAATCAAATTCAACATTGTGCGCTACAAAAACGCCTTCATCGCCAAAAAAATCCAGGTATTCATCGATCAGTTCTTTAAATTCAGGCGCTCCGGCAAGCATTTCCGTCGTGATGCCGGTAATATCGGTGGTTTCTTGAGGAATGAAAATATGAGGATTCACCAAGTGTGTTTTTTCATCCACCACCTCCCCATTCACCACCTTAACCGCCGCTATTTCAACGATGCTGTCCAAATTGGGTTCAAGGCCCGTTGTTTCTAAATCGACAATAATAAAAGGCACTCCGTGTAACATAGTGCTGGCATGCTATCGCTAATTCACCATTCCCGCAATCACTTCTTTTATCTCTTCAAAATCGCCTGATTGAGGCAGAAGAATATAGGCTCCTCCTTCATTAATCATGGAATACAAATAGTTCCCCGTGGAGAGCACAAAACCCGTGTTGATTTCATAATCTTGATAATCCGAATAGTAGCTCACGATGTCCACCACCGTCATATCTGTACTGGTATACGTGAGGCCTGCTTGAAAAATCCCCATCAGTTCTTTCATGTCCATCACCGCATCCATCTGCACCAGTTTTTCTTTTACTGCGGAAAGGAT
>CAZHKJ010000105.1:0-2997 GCA_964533115.1 uncultured Candidatus Peribacteria bacterium
GCTTTAAACGCAAAATTCCCACCTTTGGCATTTGTTTAGGGAATCAGATCATGGGAGTGGCTGCAGGGGCAAAAACCTACAAACTGAAGTTTGGACATCGTAGCCAAAATCAACCCTGCATAGACACTCGTACGGGACGCTGCTACATCACTTCTCAAAACCATGGCTTTGTTGTGGATGAAAAAACACTTCCGGAAGATTGGACGGTTTCCTTCATCAACGGAAATGACGGCAGCGTAGAAGGCCTACGTCACAAAAGCTTGCCCTTCTTCTCGGTCCAATTCCACCCCGAAGCATGCCCCGGCCCAACGGATACGGACTTCCTTTTTGATGAGTTCATCGCTATGCTTTAAACATGCTGCGTTACTTCTTTACTGTTTTCCTCCTACTAGTGAGCGTTGGGATACCCGTCGTGCTTTCGAATATCGAAGCAAAAAATGCGGCCCTGGCGGAGAACAATAAACTTGAAGAAAATGTTGAACTGAGCACCGAAGCAGAAAATGAAGAAGAGCCAACTGAGGAAAGCAGCAAACGTAATCCTCTCGAAGATATTTCAGGGCATTGGGCGGAAAAAGCGATCATGGCGCTATACTCAAGCCATGTGGTGAATGGCTACGAAGACGGAAACTTCGGCCCTGATGACCCCGTCACGCGCACCCAATACCTCACCATCACGTTCAAAGCCTTCGGCCATGAATTAGAGAACGAAACATGGGCGGATTATGCTTATTCCATTGGAGTCATTTCCGACCTCGATCGATGGAAAAACAAGGGGGATGAAAACGTAAGCCGAGCCGAGGCCCTCAAAGTATTGATTGAGCTAAGCGGCATGGAAGCAAACAGCGGACTAACCCCCAACTTCCCAGATGTAGACATCATCAATGATTGGTTTGCGAACTATGCAGCTTTTGCTCTCGCTCAAAAGATTTCAACCGGAGACGCGGAAGGAAACTTCAATGGAAACACTCCGATCACTCGTGCGGAGACCTGTGTGCTCACGGTCCGCATCATGGAAAAATTGCCGTCAAACGAATAATAGCCCTCTCTCATGTACGTCTGTTTAGATCTTGAAACCACGGGCTTAAATCCAAAAAATGACCATATTATTGAAATAGCCATTCTTCGTTTTGACGACGAAAAAATCATTGAAGAATGGAGCACCCTTGTGCGACCGCCCATCCCCGTTCCCGCCTTCACAACGCATCTCACCGGGATCACGAATGACATGGTCAAGGATGCACCCCTCCTCAAAGACGTGCTCCCCACCGTACTTGAAAAGCTAGGGACTTTGCCCATCATGGGTCACTTCATTTTTTTTGATGTTAATTTTTTAAATGAACACGGAGCAAAAGCGCAAAATATCCAACTAGACACCTGTCAACTCACCCAAGTCTTACTTCACAAAGAAGCCAGCTATAGCCTGGAAGTGCTCACGAAAAAGCTCAAAATCACTCAAGAAAATGCCCACCGAGCCACAGATGACGTACGTGCCAACATAGAACTATTTTGGCGACTTTGCGCTCACTTGCGTGCTCTTTCAGATGAAGAAAAAAAAGCCGTCCTTAGCATCGTCACAAAAAGTGATTGGCCATGGGCAGATGTGATTAAAAAAGTACTGACCGAGCAAACCCAAAAAGCTTCAGACGCACGAATAGAACAAAGCCCTTTCATACGCAGCTCCACCAGCGAAAAACACACCGATCTAGCCGAAAAAACAAAAAACCTCATCCCCCCGTTTTTATGCGAAGAAAGAAGCCACACCCAAGGAGATTTATTGCAATTCGCGCTGTCTAAAGAAGACACAAGTCTACTGGTCCTGCCTTACGTTCAAAGTCTACCCGAAGATCCAGACCTGGGCATTTTAAAGCACCCCAATCAATATTTAGATGAAGAACGCTTAGAACGTCTGCTCAAAAAACCCGCGCTAGACACCGCCGACACCATGCTGGGAATCAAAGCCAGTTTATGGCTATTTCAAACAGAAAAGGGTGAAAAAACGGAGATCCGTCTGGTCAAAGATGAGAGTAGTCGTTGGTACGATATTTGCTGCCAAGAAGAAACCGAAAGCCGATCTTTTTACAAAAGAGCCGAAGAAAATGCCCTCCAAAAAAAAGTGCTCGCCGTGAGCCACCTGCACTTCTTAAAAGATCATAGCCGAAAAGAAAAAACACTCCCTTCAAGATCACACACCATCATAGGAAATACCGAAGAATTGATCAAAAGCATAGAGACCGCTTGGCACATTCGGCTGAGTGAAGCGCGTTTCATCAACGACCTCAAACGTCTTCAAGATGAGAATCCAAAGCTAGAAGAGGTCATAGACAAATTAGCCTACAGCGTATCCATCTTATTCGGATTCCTAGGTATTTTTTTAAAGAAATACGGAACCTCAAACGATCCACGGCACACGCTTGTGATTGAAGTCTGGCACTTGAATACCATGGAGTGGAGCAAAATTAAAATGTCCACCGAGTCTATAGAAAGCGCCATAGCCGCATTGGGCGATGACTGCAAAAAAACACCCACCTTAGACGAGCTGACTCGGTACCTGGTTTATTTGGGTAAAATCCTCCGAAGCGCCAACCCCATTTTATGGATGACTTTGAGCTCGAATGATGAACCCATCATTCATTCCTTCCCGGAGAATCCATCCGAACTCTTTCAAAATCGCGTATGGAAAGACCTTCAAAATCTTGCCCTTTTTTGCCATCACGGCGATTTAAATGATGAATTCAAATTTGTAAAAAAAGAACTGGGGCTGTCCGAAGAATTTAAAATATTGAAAGTGGAAGGCGCTCTCCCCCTCCCGCTCGATTATCCAAAAGGGCCTCTGTCCAGTCCAAACGATACGGCCTACATAAGTGAAGTGGTACGGGAACTGCGGGAACTCATTCCAAAAACTGAAGGCAACATGATGATCCTGGTGAATGCACAAAATGTAGCCGAACAACTCTTTTATAAACTCAGTGATGAAGCTAAAAAAAATGAGCGCAAACT
>CAZHKJ010000106.1:0-2927 GCA_964533115.1 uncultured Candidatus Peribacteria bacterium
TGAAGGGTATTTTGAGTTTAAAGTCCATTTGAGTTTATTTTCCTTTGACAAGATAAGGTTTAGCCCCTATATTTTACGGGCAATTTTTTAAATCTCAAGGAAAAGCATGCCTATCATCAAGTCTGCCAAAAAACGCGCAAGTCAAGCATTGGTTCGCCAAGCTCGAAACTACAACACTCGAACCGCTGTTCGAAAAAGCATCCGTGCTATTGCGGACTCTGTGAAAGCAGGAGACAAAGAAAATGCGGAAAAGGGGCTTGCAAAAGCTTACCGTTTAATCGACACGGCTACTAAAAAGAATGTTCTTCATAAGAATACTGCTGCACGACGAAAAGCTTTGGTCGCTCGTTTAGTCGCCAAAGTAGAACTTAAGGAAGCTAAAGAGAAAAAAGCGAAATAGCTTAGCGACTCACCACTATCATCACTCGTTCACCTTCTAAATCCTGGATCGACTCCAGGATTTTTTGTATTTCGTATTTCACTCCTGCCCCACGCTTTGTGCCGGGGTCATTCACTATAAAATGGGTTTCGTCGAAATCATAAAGGAGAATCATGTGATTTTTAGGAGCCGGATCTCCATAATGAGGGCTATCCAAAATTTGTCCATTTACAGGGACAATGAGAATATTCCCTTCTTCCAAGAGCGTTTTGATGTTTTCTTCAGAAATTTCTCCGGAAAGATAGGCTCGATTCCATCCTAAATGCTCTATAAGGATTTGTAGGGTTTGTGGAATATTGGTGAGTTTTGAAGACCCAAAAGTGGCGATTTGGTAGACCCCCATCTCTTTGAGTTCAGCGGCAATATCGTATTGGCCCCCAATAGCCTCTCCTGTTGCCCATTTATAGGCCATCCATACACTGGCTTCTTCTGCGTAATCAGACCAGGGTTCTACCCAAGTTCCCAAAGGAGCTTGAACGGTAAAGGGCACGGATTTAGGTTCGGGAAGGGGATCGCTCGGCTCATCGGGATTAGGTTTTTCCGGCTCAAAAATATCCTCCAATATAGGGGGTGAATCCGCCTGAGTGATTTCAGGCTGATTTTCATAAAAATGTCTGGCCACCAAGATGCCATCTACAAAAGCCACGAGGACAATGAAGAGGAAGAGCGCTTTGTTGGAAAAGGAGTTGGTCATAATGAGAAGAGTTCATTATAGCATTTTTGCTATAATTGTCCACTCGCTCTTCGCAAACGATCCATAATCGTCCGGCCAAGGCCTTCTTCGGGAAAAGATTGAACAACAATTTTGTCCAATTTAAGGGCATCGAGCGCAATCAAGCCTGAATAGATGCGAGATCCAACGCTCAGGAGCTCTTTTTCTGTTCCAAGGCTGAAAGAAGCTAGATGGTGCGGCGTATTTTTTAGCTGGGTGAGCATTTCTTCGCTTGCCAATAGGCCGATTTTTTGACCTCCAAAATCGTGAGTTTGAATTCGCTTCAAAATGGCTTCTGGAGAAAGCAGTTCCATGGCTGCCTCCGGTGCATAGTGTTTAAAGCGGGTTCCCGGGGAGTGTTTCGATTGCGTTTCAAGGACCGGCTTGCAAGCCAGCACGGCCTCAATGTCCTCGGGCGTGATGGAGCCAAGGCGGTAAATATGGGGTAGGCCGTTTTTGATCTGCACTACCGTGGACTCTAAACCATGTTGCGTGGCTCCCCCGTCCAGAATAAAAAGTTCATCTCCAAAATATTGATGCACATGGTCGTGATGGGTGGCGCTGGGCTTTCCTGATGGATTGGCCGACGGAGCAGCGATGGGCGTTTTGGCCTTTTCAAGCAGCTCCAACGCGAGTGGATGTGCGGGCATGCGGACCGCAACGGTGGGCAGTCCTCCCGTGGTAAGGTCCGGAACTGTCTTTTTTTTAGGGAAGATCAAAGTGAGTGGACCGGGCCAAAAGGCGGTGATGAGCGCTTTTTCTTTCTCCCCGATTTGATCCGTCAATAAGGGCAATTGAGCGATGTCTGAAATGTGTACGATGAGTGGATTTTGACTGGGCCTTCCCTTGATTTCATAAATTTTCTGAATGGCTGCTTCATTAAAAGCATCCGCCCCCAAACCGTAGACGGTTTCGGTTGGAAAGGCGACCAGCTGGCCTTCCTGAATGAGTTGAGCGGCTTTTAGAAGGGGGTTCATGGGGGAGTAATGCGTAATGGGGGGATTCAGTTTGTGCTATATCTTTCTTGGATTTTGATGCTTTTATTTCTGCCCAATTCTTGCGCCTTTCTTTTGAGATGTCTAACATAATTAATATAACGCAGTATCGATTATGGTAAATCCCCCAACAACAAAAGAATTAGAAGGAAAGTGGTGGTATAGGCTATTGAAAGTTTTTTTCTGGATTATAATATCTTTAACCGCAATTGCTCCCTTTGTTAGAGACAGTGAAAATGTATTCTTAGACCTGTCCACAGGAATCTTAATCAATGGGTCTTTAATGTTAATCCTATGGAAGATCATTTCCTACATCGTATATGGCAAAACGGTACAAATAAATAAAAAAAACATAGAACAGAAAAAAGAAGAAAATAGAGCTGTAGTCAATGCTTTTTTAATCAGCACGGCCATTGCTATCTTCATTTTTTTGCCCCTTCTTTTCCTCTCTATGTTCAATCATTAGTTCCGCCCTTTATATGCCAGCTTATACCTGAGCGGAGGGTTTTTGTGGCTCACTGTCGAAACGCTCACTGTTTTTGAGTTCACGCGATAACCTACAGAGAGGATTAGATCAAGAGTAAAATGTTCGACTTCACGCTTAACGGTACGCTCTTCTTTTTTTTGAACTGTTGCATTTTTTGCAACAGTTGCCTTGAGCTCCAGCTCTCCGAAAGCAAAAATATTCTTAATGTGCCGAGAGATACCTGATTTGTCGGTCTAAAAAAGATTGGCTGCTGTAAGCTCGCCCAAATGGCTTCCTTGCTAAGACAAATCTTAC
>CAZHKJ010000107.1:0-2769 GCA_964533115.1 uncultured Candidatus Peribacteria bacterium
ATAGCATTGATTGCTAAAGGGCACTAGACTTACTTGGCTAGCCATTATGTATATTTTAAAAGCCTTCTTTCCGCGCTTATGACAGAAAATGTTAATAAATTTCTAGATGCAGTAGACCAGGTCTTGAATAGCAATACCCTTTTACTGGTTTTCCCTCCTTTAAAGGGTCATTCACCCGAAAAATATTTGAGTGAGATCATAAGTTCTGGGGATTTTGAACAAGAGTTTTTAAAACAAGATCGGGAGCGAGAATGGTATAACTACCATAGTCGAGATGCACAATGCATGCCCAGAGATATTACTAAAAAACTGATCAGGCAAACTGATCCAGCTTTGGATGCATCTACTTTTGCAGAAATTAAAAAAGTCTTAGTCGCCATGCTCACTCTGCAAAAACTTCCAAATAGAAATTTCTTTAGTCCCTATAGGGCGGGGAGGACTCTTGAAGAAGCGGAGCCTCTTGTCCAAGATTTCTTAGAAGCCATAGGAGCAAATCAGCCAGATTCTAGGATTTATGAGCTAGAGCCGGTTTTTCTATATTCTCGTAATATAGAAGGGGAGTCAGAACAAGTGCGTAGCTATTTTGATCATCTGGGTTCAGATTGCGCATTTTTGTTTTGTGCTAGAGATTACTGCTCTATTTTACTTGTAAATGGATCCGATTAATTAAAGGTTGTGCCTAGGTACTAGTAGGATCATCATTTGCTAATTTGGCACAGTTGCGTCTTTTCAGCACTAAGCGTGTACTTCGAAAAGTGGGCATGGTTTCGAAGCGTACTTTTGTTGGCGTTCGGCAGGCTCTTCAGGATTTGTTTAAAATAAATCGGTCCTCTCCATGTGGAGAGGACCTCGGAGGCCGAAGCCAGTAATGTATTCACATTAAACTTTAAACTTTTCACGAGCAAGCGTATTTTGAATTCGTCCCAAGGGTATTAGACCCGTATTTTCATCCCCAAAATTAAAAATGATGAGAGAGGACTGGAATTCAAGATTATATGATTTTGGTCACCCCTATGCTTGGCGTACTAAGCTGAGGGGGTTTTTGCCATGGTTTCTTATCGATATGAATTTTGCGGATAAAGGTAAAGATTGTGCATCTGTTGGAGCATGGCATCGTTGGTATAATTCTGATGAACGATATTCGCGATGCTACCATTGCAAAGCCGAAAACTTAAAGAGTTAGAGTAGAGGGTGCCTCGCAGGTGAAAGAGGATTGTTTTTCGAAGCAAGAGAGGCTAGGCTCAAGATAGCTTTAAAAACTCAACTATGAAAAAAATCTTCTTCACTCTTATGCTCGCTTCGTTAGTGATGGCCGGCTGTGAGACTTCGGATGAAGTCATTACACCTGATCAAGCAGAAACGACTTTATCACCCCTCAGTGAATCTCTTAAAACAGTTTATACGGAAGCTTTAGATTGTACGGCAGATTCCATGGATTTGTACCGAAATTGGTGTGCCGTAACGCAAATGGGAGATGCGGATTTTTTAGCCCCTGACCTCAAAACGAGCTATCTGGGTCTTTCCATGATCTATGATCCCAGTCAAACCGTGAGCGCGAATTCCTTAGAGACGACTCGCTTTTCTGTTCTCCATTTGGACAGTCAAGGGGCCTTGATCACGGACATCACTCCCAGTAATCCTGAGGAAGTACAAGAGCTTCTAGAGATCAGTTTAAGCCTCACCGATAATCTAAAAAATGGTTTTGGTGGAGATTTTACTCTGAGCGCTGATTTTTACGACTACCTCATGAGCGAACAAGAAAATCAAACCCTTTACCCGATGAGTTTAAGTGAAAATGGGAGAAGTACCACTTATGTAGCAGGCCTTCCCAGCGAACTCTATTTTGTGCCAAACCTGGGCTATGTAGCCATTGAAGATAAGGGGGATGGACTAGCTTATGTCTCCGTGTTTTCTTTGATGAATATTATTAGTGATGGTATTTAGACTCGAGGGCCAGCTAATGACTCTAGCTTTAAAATTATGAGATTTATACTCGTTTTTACTATATTGGGTCCTGCGCTTCTTTCAATGTGTTTGACGGGGCTTGTGATGGCTCCTGAAGAAATTGTTCCGTTTTGGCCAATATTTTTGATTATACCTGCTGCTATTGCTTTCACCGTTTTCAGCCAGAAAATAGTAAAAAAATATTTTGATCATGATCGTGATGCGAAAATGATGAGAATTATTGCTCCTATCATTGGATTTTTAATTGGCCCGGTTGTATATATGTATATGCTATCTTTATAACAGGGATTCAACGGAACTAGCCGCTGCTTCCTAGTTGATCAATATTTATTTCACATTATGAACCCAAAAATCTTATCTATAGCTGCAAGTGTACTTTCTGTTTTTAGTATGGGAGCTGGAGCCTTTGGAATGCTGTTCTCTTTTTTATTTATGTGGTCTACTGAGGTTGAGGATATTGTTGCTGCTGGTTTCCCCTTTCTTGCAGGGGCTGTTTTATTTGGAACTGGGTTGATTGCCTTTTCTGTCTTGAATAAATCTAATTCTTAATCTTATGAAAAAATTATTTACTCTTTTGTTGGGAACGAGTCTTCTCTTCGTCTCGGCTTGTAACTCTCCTGATGAAGTCCAGGAAGATCTTTCTGGTGGGGTCAATGTCCCGGTTGAGGAAAGCACCGAGGTGTATAAAAATGCCGATTTTGCTTTTAGCGTTGAATATCCATCCACCCTTGTTTTGGAGGAGAATGCTTTGTGGACCAAAGAAACTTGGGAGTTTAAGAATTCTTCGAGCGAGCCTAGATGTGA
>CAZHKJ010000108.1:0-2744 GCA_964533115.1 uncultured Candidatus Peribacteria bacterium
TTGATATTTTTCAGCCCAGTTGTAAGCGTTCAGCATCATATCAAAAGATTCCGTAACGTCCCCGGGCATCATCACCACACGTGGGAATTCTCCTTGAGAGGCATGCATCACAAAACGTAAATCACCTTGATCGGTCCATGTGGGGAGCCCTGTAGAAGGTCCCGGACGCATCCCTTCAATCGCTACCAATGGGGTTTCCGTAATCGCAGCCATCCCAATCGCTTCGGTCATCAGGGCAAAACCCCCTCCGGAGGTAGCTGTTAAACTGCGGACTCCCATATAAGAAGCCCCAATGGCCATATTCATTGCGGCAATTTCATCTTCTGTTTGCTTCATGATGATTCCATACTTCTGTCCCCACGCCGCCATTTGCAGCATTACGGTGGTGATGGGGGTCATGGGATAGGCAGACATGAATTTAACGCCCGCTTTTAGGGCTCCCAAAGAAAGGGCTTCGTTCCCAGACAGAAGCAACCTCTTCGGAGCGTCGAGAATCGGGCTCATTTGTTTTTCAAAGGGAAAAACCTGTCCTCCTATGGTTGGGAAACCATTAGGGTAGTTCGTGTGAACATAATCAAAACCACCTCGTGCGACTTTGACGTTGTGATCAATAACCGTTTGACCTTTCTTTGCAAAGGTACGAGTCATAATCTCTTCAATGTGTGAAAATTCAAAACCAAAAACGGCAAGGCTGGCTCCTAGCGCTACGGTATTTCGCATCACACGATCGGCTTCCAGCTCTTTAGTGATGCGAGCTAAGGGCACCGAAACCAAGCGCAAACTCGAAAGTCGCGGGTCATTTTTCAGAGAACTGGTGTCCCATACAATCGTTTCTCCATCAAAAATCACCGCCCCATTTTCTGCCATTTCATCCAGATGTAGATCAATGGTTTGACGATTGAGCGCAAGGAGGATGTCGATGGTGTCTCCATGAGAAGTCACGGGTTCTCGTCCCACGCGTACTCCGGCCGTATTGTGTCCTCCACGAATCAGGGAAGGATACTCTCCATAGCCATGCACAAAAAGACCGGCTCGAGTACAAATGCGAGCAAAGGTAGCACCCATAGTGGAGATTCCGTAGCCGGCTTCCCCTCCTACGACCCAAGTAAGAGCTTCATAAACACTTTTCATGCACATATATTTTAAATCAATTGCTTGCCGGAGCCAATCTCAATGAGGTGGATCACATTGACGGGGCAGGATTCTGCAGCATCTTGGTTTTTTTTAAAATCCGCGGCATCAATCTCGAGTTCTTCCCAGCCTTCATCGGTGAGAGTGGAACCAATAATATCGCTTCGCCCATCCATAGGATTCATTTCCCAAAATTCAGGGGCAATGGAGGCGCACGCATTGCATCCAATGCAATTGGGGCGGTCGTGGCGAATTTGATGAGTGTTGCTCATGCCTTTAAACTAGCGACCCGTTCTTGATAAATCAACCGTATAGCCTCTGGATAAGCGATTTTTTCAACTTCTTGAACACGCATTTTTAGGGTTTCGGGAGTATCTTCAGGCAAAACGGGGACTTTTTTTTGTAAAACCATGGGACCACTATCCACACCGATATCCACATAATGAATCGTCATGCCACTTTCGCTTTCCCCATTGGCAAGAACAGCCTCATGAACTTTCATTCCATACCAACCATGACCACCGTATTTGGGGAGCAGGGAAGGATGAACATTAATAATATTGCGAGGAAAATAAGTGTTGATGAACACAGGCGTTAAAATACGCATGTATCCAATCAGGCAGACGAGGTCCACGGGGCCAAGTCGTTCAGCGAGTTCACGATCGTAGTCTTCACGTGTTTTTTTTGTTCCATCGGGCCACTTAGGATTCAGCCATTCAGCCCGTAGGCCTCTTGCTCTTCCCTTTTCTAAAACGGGAGCCTCTTCACGGTCCGAAAGAATAGCGGCAATTTCCACACCTGGAAGATGCCCTTCATCCATCTCTTTATAGATGGCATCAAGGTCAGTACCGTTTCCAGAAGCGAGAATTCCAAGACGAAACATAGCCCGCTTAGAATAATGAGCGCAAGCCCTGGAGTCCAGTAAATTCGAGGCTAAGAAAAAAGAACGCAGCTGGGCTTGACATACCGCGTATAAGTATGGTAAAAAGTTGACACATTTATTATTTATTTTATATAAATGAAAACCATGCAAAAATTATTTCAGTTAATGGGTCTCGGAGTCTTCGCGGCTAGTACGCTCCTTTCCGCAGGAGTCCCTAGCGCTCAGGCAGCCAGTCTGTGTGAGGATCCAACAGAATTAACAGCGGGGGGTGAATATAGCTTTCTTAAGGGAAGCGAGGTAGTTTCAGCGGTCATTTGCGGTTCGGACCGTGTGGAGTCCAAAGGCGTGACTTACGATCAAGATTTCTTCGTTTTGCCTGATGTAGAGGCAGAAACGCTGGACTTCCAGATCACTCTAAGTGACCCAGCAGACGCCGGTAAATTATACTATGCATGGGAGTATTACGGAGGTGAAGGAACCCTAGGATATGATAGGGACTATACACCCTTAAATAGCATTGCATCTTACGACACGGGAGACTATGAGTTGCTTCTCGACGTCAGCACGGTGAGTATGTCTTTTCCTTCTGACTTAGGCCTTCCAAGCTTAGACCAGATCTCCAGTGTGAATTTATACATTTATTCCTATTCTGACGAAGACATCCCTTACGAAGTAGAATTCATTCTGGATGGGGTAACAGTAGAAGAACCAACAGAAACCATTGTTCCAA
>CAZHKJ010000109.1:0-2622 GCA_964533115.1 uncultured Candidatus Peribacteria bacterium
GGGGTCATTGTTAGTGACAATGGCAGAATTGAGTTTGCCGGCGAATATAATCACATTCCACAAGACTTGCGGGACCAAGTTAATAGTGCGCCAATTCAAAACGGCGTGGCTATTCCGCCAACTCTCAATGCCCATCAGCACGCATTTCAACCACGCTGGAGCAGAGAGGAGCTCATAGTCCAAGACAGACTAACTGAAGAAATCAGGGGCTCTTTAATGCCCGCGCTTAGGTCAGAAACCTTAATTCGAAATAATCCTAATACCGCAACCGAAATTGCACACGAACTATGTGATGACATGATTGAAAATGGTATAGCCGAAGCGATAATTTATACAACCAGCTCAATTGAGGCCCTCGCCAATATGCTTAAAGTGATGTGTGAAAGGGGCTTTGAAGGGCGCGTAAAGCTTGGTTATGTATTCATGAATCAAAACATGGACGAGTTCATGGGTAGGCCCATTCCTGGAGTAAATTTGGAGTTGAAGGCTCAAGACGAAGATGCTGTTTTTGATGCGCTGAAAGAGCTCAGTGAGCAGTATCCCGGAATGCTATCCATGATTGATCGCTTTCCCATTGCAGTTAATTCAACTTTGCGTAGAAAAATTGTTGAATTCTGTAGCGAAACAGGCCTCGATTACGACACTCATATTGATGAATCAGAAAATGAAGCAGGTTTTACAGCCTCGCTATATGAGGGAAGACGCATCATAAAAGTTTTAGAGGATGATGGCGTGTTTACACTGAATAAGGAAAATCAAACAGTAAGATTGGCACATGGCATACTCACCAACGATGCGGATTTTGAAATATTAAAAATGGCAAAAGAAAGCGGGTGCAATATTGAAGTTGTGGCTTGCCCTTCATCTAATTTAAACATACGTAGTCAGTGGATTGTTGATCCGTCAACTGGCGAAAGAGATCAGTATGTCGCTTTTCCATTTGAACAATGGTCACAAGTTGCAACTGTAAGATTTGGCATCGATGCCGGTGCTGGTGTAACCAAATCAATGTTTGCCGAAGCCGCCTCAGCGGTTATTCGCGATTCAGCGGGTGCCGTAACTTGGACGGACGCTTATCACGCAATCAGAGCTCCGAGGGCTATTTTACAAACCGGTGGATCAGCAGATTGGCTTCATGTACAGCCCGATCAAGTGTCTTTGCTACAGCAGATTACACCATCCCTTTCTGTCGATGAGTTAATTGCAGAGATAGCAAAAAGCGTAATGATTGGCGCTGGAGGTAATGGTGGCATTAAAGCCATGTATTTAGATGGTAAGCAAATGAAACCTCGTCCTAGCGAAGATCGCCCGCGTCTTTCAGTTTGAAATTAATGGAGCCACAAAGTTTTCAATTTATTGTATGTTCGGGTTTACGAGTAGAACAAAATAGCCTCTCTTTCAATCAAGTTTATTGCAAATTTTAGTCTAAAGAGCCTGAACTTATGTGAGTCTAGGCGCATCATAGTTAGAGTGGGAACCTTCCCCCCTAGTAGGTAAAGCATTCCCATGTCCCATTAGATGTCCACCCGATGAAAAAGCAATAGGATCGGTGTCTCTTCCTGGGATGCAGTTGTAAAACACACTGCAGTCCATCTCGGCTTCAACACCACCCGCAGAAACTAGCATGGTCCCACTTATATGATTATCAATAGTTGCTTGAGGTATATTTTTAATTGTAATTCGTACAGGACTATTTTGTGTTGGAAGAGTCTCTCCTCTGGCATTTGAAACTTCTTCAGCTGTTTGGCGCTGGGTTCTCAACACCGGTATCCAGCTTTCTGCTTTTCTTGGTGAAACATCGACATAAACCCCTTCACTTAAAAGAGTTTTCCTGTAGGGATTATGCCTTCCCTTTTGGGCTTTTTCGTTTGAGCGTACTATTTCACGCCAATCAAGGCTTCTCCGAGGCTGTTCTACTTGTTCAGCAATTGATTCTGCCATAATAAATAATGAAAGGATTTTACTGTTGTATAATAACACAAAAACGCCACTATTGCAAGTGTCACTCAAATTCACACAGATAGAAAACCGTATTCTGGAGCCACCTGTCGGATTCGAACCGACGACCTACCGCTTACAAGGCGGTTGCTCTACCAGCTGAGCTAAGGTGGCTCAAATTGCGCTAGCGCAAAAAAGCAAAGAGATGTTATGGCAAAAAATCTGTACTGTCAAAGTTTTTTCATCTAGACTAAAGTTAGCATAATTGCTTTGTAAAAGATGAAAACTAAGCCCGCAAACATACAGCAGAATGTAACTTTGGCTCCCTACTCCACTTTTCAAATTGGAGGTGAGGCGGATTACTTTGCAAAAGCTACCAATAAACAGGAGTTAATGGAGTCCTACATTTGGGCCAAGCAAAACAAGATTCCCGTTTTTGTAACAGGCGGTGGCAGTAATGTTATTTTTTCAGATAAGGGCTTTCGGGGGTTGATTATACGCAATGAAGCACGCAAAATTACAGTGGAAAATGACTTGATAAAGGCGGAATCAGGCGCTCTGTGGGCGCAATTAATCCAATTGGCTATTCAAAAAAACCTAAAAGGCTTGGAGCGTTTTATCGGACTTCCAGGCACAATTGGAGGGGCAGTTAGAGGTAATGCCGGCTGTAACGGAGTGGAAACA
>CAZHKJ010000110.1:0-2524 GCA_964533115.1 uncultured Candidatus Peribacteria bacterium
AGTATTACACTTAAAGAAGCAAGCGAGCAGACCCCTGCTATTGAGATTAACTATGGCTTATTCATCAATACGGTTTTAGATTTCGTGATCATTGCTTTTGCTATTTTCTTGCTCGTGAAGCAGGTGAATAATCTGAGAGAAAGAGTGGCAAAAAAAGAGGAGCAGGCTGCACAGGAAACAGCAGCCACACAAAGCGCTAAGGAAGAAGAGATACAATTGCTTCGTGAAATCCGAGATGCCCTTAAAAGTTCAAAATCATGAGCATTTTCGAGGCCATCTTTTTGGGTGTGGTGCAGGGAGTGACCGAGTTTTTGCCCATTTCTTCGTCCGGGCATCTTATTGTGGCGGAAACTTTGCTTGGCCTTCATGTGGATGGACTGAAGGACTTTGACGTCGCCCTGCATGTGGGGACGCTTTTAGCCATTCTCGTCTATTTTCGAAAAGATCTACTCCATTTTAAGTGGTGGCCGTGGCTTATTTTGGGAAGCATTCCGGCTGCGCTTGTCGGCTTTACGTTAGAGGATCAAATTGATGCTCTGTTTCGAGGAGCTTCTTCGGTGGCGATAATGATGATCATCGTGGGGCTTTTATTCTTCATTCCCCAACGCCATGAAGATCGTCCACTGACCTGGTGGAGAGCCCTGCTGATGGGCTGTGGACAGGCCGTAGCGATCATTCCAGGGGTTTCACGAAGTGGCGCAAGTATTTTTACCGGGATGCAGCTGGGTCTCAAGCGGGAAGAAGCGGCTCGGTTTTCTTTTTTACTGGGATCTATTGCCATTGGAGGAGCAGGCCTTTTAAAAGCGCTAGACACAACGGAGCTCACGATTCCTTCGCACATTTTACTGGCGGCTTTAGTTTCCGCCTTTTTCTCTAGCCTCCTTGTGGCCAGCTGGCTTATGAAGTTTTTAAAAAAGCATTCCTTCAGAGCTTTTGGAATCTATCGAGTGATTTTTGGGATTAGTCTGCTTCTTCTGTTCAATTTCTATACGGGAGATTCAAGCTCAAGCATTAAAATTACTGACTCAAAACAAGGATCGTTGGAAGAGATATCTACGCCTTTCCCCATAGAAGAGCTCATCTTTGTGGAAGGAAAAGTGAGCGTCCTTGACGGAGCATACACGGGTCTGGCTTTTTCTTTTGAAGAAGAAACACCAGATGGCCTTGTAGAGTTTCATTTCTGGTGGCCATCGACGGAAGAATTTTCGGTTTACCAAAGATCAGAAATGAATCCAGCAGGGGAAAGAATTTGGTGGATAGAAGCCATTCTTCCAGAACTACCGTACACCTTTGATCAAAGTGCTTTTGAGGGACTGACGAGCACACGTTTACCTGTGCCAGTCACTCCTGATTGCTATCTTCGTTTTGAATCTCAAAACGGTGTCGAAATCCTCCGCTGCAAATCTTTTGAAGTCACCCTTAATGAATTCGTTATTAAAGAAGAAAAGATCACCTTAAAAGGGCATTTCCTGGCAGAGTCGGATGGACTAAAAATCGGAGGAGACCTGAATTTCAAGAAGACGCCGCTTGGACGCATAGACATTGAATAGCGCATTTGCTACAATCACCAAAACTTAACGATCCGCGCGGCATGCACTCTACTTCTGTTTCTGATTACGCCATTGCTACCATTGGAAGCCACACGGCTTTACAAATCCTTAAAGGGGCAAAAGATGAAGGGTTCAAGACCATCGCCATCATCACCCCCGAAACCAGACGTGTTTTTGAAAGTTTTCCCGTGGCCGATGAGCTGATTGAGATCCCAAGCTTTGCGGATTATTTCCAAATTGAGGATCAACTCATCGCTAAAAATGCCATCGTCATCCCTCATGGATCTTTTGTGAGCTATGTGGGAGTGGAGAATATCGCAAGAGAAATGAAGGCGATGTACTACGGCTCCAGAGGCATTTTACGTTGGGAATCGGACCGCACCATGGAACGTGTTTGGCTTAAGGATGCGGGTTTAAATCTGCCCAAAGTCTTCAAGAAACCGGAAGAAATTGATCGACCGGTGATTGTTAAATTTCACGGAGCGAAGGGAGGCTTTGGCTATTTTATTGCGAAATCTCCAGAAGAGTTTTACGAACGCATAAAAGAATTCCCAGGGGAAAATGACTATGCCATTCAAGAGTATATTGTTGGCGTTCCCATGTATGTCCACTATTTTTATTCTCATTTGAACAATGAACTGGAAATCATGAGTTTTGACAAACGCTATGAGTCCAATGCGGACTCTATTGGGCGGATTGCCGCAAAGGACCAAATCGAAGCAGGAATCCGAACCAGCTACACCATTACGGGGAACATCCCGATTGTAGTGCGTGAATCCATGCTCCCTATGTTTTTCAAAATTGGAGAGCAAGTCATTCAAAGCTCACGTAAACTAGAAGATGCGCCAAAGGGTTTATTTGGTCCATTCTGTTTGGAGGGGATTATTGATCCCAATTTACAGTTTCGAGTTTTCGAAATTTCGGCTCGAATTGTAGCGGGAACCAATCCCTACATTGAAGGCTCCCCCTACACC